>NZ_CP166679.1:3185252-3487003 GCF_041320605.1 Arenibacter antarcticus | reverse complement strand
GCATTAAATGGATTTGTTATTTGTTGTACTGTATTGTGTAATGGCACAAAATTGACGGTTACCTATATAGGCAACTCACCTACCTTTCCATGATTCAGCTCCTCCCTGCCTACAACCGTTTATCTTGACCTTGGAGCTTATATATTAAGTCCTTGGTCCTAACGGATGGGTACGGCAGAAGTAGAGAAACCATCAATGTCCTTAGGCTGCTTTGTCGTTGTTTGGCCGGATGCCAAAAATATGTGGATCGTTAATTATGGGATAAAAAGGATTTCGAGTTCCGGAATAATTGGTACAACACAATCCCATAATATGTAATAAGGTTAAGCCTATACTGGGTTCTTTGGCTTTTTTGTAAAGAGAATATCGAACACGGTAAGCTGCAACATTTTAAGATGCTGACCTGAACGGTTACCATTTGGTGTGCTAAAACGGTTTTCCATACCTCTTTAAGCTTTTAAGTTCCTAAATGCAATGCTTCTAAATAAAGCTACGCTAAGAATACAGTGAGTAAAACCTTTGGGCATAAAAAAGGCGCAGAACTCAACTTACCGACTTGAGGTACTGGTATACCTGACAACGATAAGAGAGGCTGCGCCCGGGTCGCAAGCCAATCTACTTATCATCTCGTTGTCTAAAAATTACCAGTTTTCAAGTCGAGATTCAAAGCGAATGCTTCTAATATTTTCTATAAGAAGAATCGCAAAAATACTAATTCAAGGCTAATATAATAAAAATATTCAACTATTCGGATTTCAATCCGAAAGATATTGCGTCTTAACCGTTTTATTTGTTACTAAATGAAACATTCTAATAGAAAAATCGTAGAGTTTATAAGGGATAAGTGGGTAGAACCAACGAATAATAATAATCGATTTGCAAAGGAACATTTCATAGATGAGAAAACAGTAAGAAGTATTAGAGAAAATCAGAATTATCAAATTAGTTTAATAACTATATTGAGAATTTGTGAATCTAAAAATTTAAAACTAAGTGAGTTCTTCAAAATGGTTGGCATTTAAATTATAATCATTAAGGGGAATGCTAAACTCACTTTCTCCCTACTAAGAATTCTCTTTATTTCTTAGAAATTGAGTGCTTAAAATTTATTAAAGATGGTTTAATTTTATTCCAAACTATAAATGCCGACTAACGTTTCATTTCGAGATTGGCGAACAAACAGAGTTCTTTTATTTCGTGGATCGTTTTTCTTCCGGCATTCTTGGTGTGCAAAAGTTCCTTTAGTGACAGTTTCGCCAAGTCCTGGGTGGTTCCTTCCAATAGTTCTATCTTGTCCATTGCTTTCAGTACGTTAAAAGTACGAGTAGACAATGGCAAACGGTAGATTTTGGTATTCCTGTCAACGCCTACAAATTTAGATATCGAGCCAACTTCACCTTCTGTTTCCCTATAGAGTTCGGAAACTTGTTTCTGGAATTTTCTTATAGTGTCTAGGGCTTCTAGAAATTCATCGTAGGTGACCATGTTCTTTTTCATAAAGTAGTGTTTTTACTGGCATTCTTACAGAAAAATATTGGAGTTCAGAAACAAATATAATACCATTGTAAGTCTGTCAAAATAAGACTCCATAAAAAAACGCTAAAAAGAAAGCTTTCCCCATAGAAGGAGACCGGATCCGTCAACAAAATATTCAGCCCTGGCCTATTGGCGGGTGGAATACTTAGTTATTGTGCGTGCGTTTTTTTTTATTCAATTAATTTTTCAGAAAATCGTTTCTTGATATCTTTTGCAGGATTTCCACCAACAATAGTATAAGGCTCAACATCTTTAGTTACTGTCAAATTTGTAGCAATTATCGCAATATCTCGAAAGAACACGTGGAAATGCTCTTCGACCAGGGCCTGCACCTAGTCTCCGGCATCAGGAACAATATGAAGAGTAAGTGGTTTTGCAAAACGCAGAGGAGCAAAATTGTATCGGGTTCTCGATACAAAATACGTAACGGCCGTCACTTCGAGTAATCCGACAATAGGAGGATTGTATCGAGAAGCACTCGAACTGAAGGTTGACCTCATCTCCGTCACTTCGAGTGGTTTTATGAAGCGAAGCGGAATAAAATTGTATCGAGAAGGCGATACAAAATGTCTGCGACCGTCACTTCGAGTGGTTTTATGAAGCGAAGCGGAGCAAAATTGTATCGGGTTCTCGATACAAAATACGTAACGGCCGTCACTTCGAGTGGTTTTATGAAGCGAAGCGGAATAAAATTGTACGGGTTCTCGATACAAAATGTCTGCGACATTTTACTCGAACTGACGAACTGATGATTCACCCATCTCCGTCACTTCGAGTGGTTTTATGAAGCGAAGCGGAATAAAATTGTATCGGGTTCTCGATACAAAATGTCTGCGACATTTTACTCGAACTGACGATAGATCCATCTCCGTCACTTCGAGTAATCCGACGATAGGAGGATTGTATCGAGAAGCACTCCAACTGACGGTTGACGGAGCTACGAAGAGATTGTTAAATGGTCACTTTTAATTGTCTAACGCCAACTGCTCACTTATTTATCGCTTCTCTTTTTTCATTCCTCCCCACAAGCCACAGAAGATTAACGGCATATTTATCCGTTGAAATCCCAATAAGTTCCATAAATTGCATGATTTTATATTCCATTATAGAATACCCTAAACAGTTATCATGCTTAAAAAATCCCCGATTTTTATTTTTTGCTTACTGTCATCCTTAATGCTTCACGCCCAAAATCACTTTATTACAGACGTTAGCCTAAAGGCACTTGTGTCAGAGAAGGAAAATTCGTTTTGGTCCTACAGCAACTCCAATGGGTTAATACAGCCCAGTACCAAGCTCTTTGGAGCTATAGGTTCCGAATTCTCCAACTATGTGGGTGAATACGGCAGGCTTGTACTAGGAGCTAGTGCGTTTTACGCTATTAACCACAACCATCCAGATGGAGTGGCCTTCAACCAATATTATGGAGTATACGAATTCCATAAATTATCACTCACCCTAGGGGCAAAACAACGCCCAGAAAAACTTATGGGACTCTCTAGCATAGGAGGAGATATCCTATGGAGCAATAATGCAAGAGCGCTTCCAGGGATAGAAATCGCGTCCATTGCCCCAATTAAGTTGTCAAATTTTATGAGTGTGGAAGGCGCCTTGGGACATTACTATTTTATTGACAACCGAGAAGTGGATAAAGCACGACTCCATTACAAACAACTGACCTTTAATTTTAACACCTCCAGAAATTCGGTCTTATCCCTAGGTTTACACCATTATGCACAATGGGGAGGAGTACGAAGCAACAATAGGACACAACCGAATAGTGTTCAGGATTACATTAAGATTGGTTTTGGTGTTTCAGAGGACAATACAGCTAACCATTTGGCATCTTACCATATAGATTATAAAATTAAATTTAGGAACGAGGATAAACTACATCTGTATTACCAATCAATCTTAGAAGACATCTCTAAGAAGGAAGCAAAGAATTTTTCGAATGACGTATGGGGCGCCTTCTGGTCTACCCCAAAAAATAGTTTTATAAAAGGATTCCTCTATGAATACCAAAATACAGTAAGACCAAATAATTATTTTAACAATGATATCTACGCCTCTGGCTGGACCCATTTTGGCGAGGTTATAGGTACCCCTTTCATTACCCCAAATCGCGATGGGACGGGTATTATTAACAATACCTACAAGGCGCATCATCTAGGAGTTACGGGACGTATCTTCAATTTAACCTACAAGGGGAAAGCTAGCTATGTAGAGAATAAGGGGCTGTATAGCGACCCCTGGAATCCTACACACAAAAACCTGTACGGCTATGGAGAGCTCACCTACCATCCCTCCGAAAGAAGCAGCTTTACCTTTAGCCTCGGCGGCGATATAAATAGCGCATTACGAGATCGAGTAACCGTAGGCCTAGAATACCGCTACCGCTTTGGGAGACTCTCACGTTACATCTATGCGCGGGATTAGGTTTTGAAGGGTTTGATTTAGTATCTAGTACAAAGTATTGAGTATTGAGAGGGTTCAGTGAAAAGTGAAAAGTGAAAAGTATTCAGCTCTCGGTATAGTATGTAGTCAGTTCGTAATGAACGATAGTGAAGAGAACTCGCACAAGTAGCTGAACGCACCGTCCTATATGGTGCTAGGTTACTCAAAACCTACCCTTCCGTCATAATTAGGCTCTAATTAAAATGAAAAATTAGGGAAAGGCAATGAGCCGGCGCAGCCAAATTCCTTAAACGCGAAATAGTGTACGAAAGCTCCGAAATCAGGAGTCCCTGAAAAGGGACGACGCGGAGTTTCGAACACGATTTTTCGACCTTGGTGTCGAAAAAATTTATTGTTTAAGGCGCCTTTTTCTTTGTTTCGTTTCTTTTGGGCGAGCAAAAATAAACCGACGAAGGAGGTTCATGAATACCATTGAAAATCAAATATAAATGCATGAACTAAATGAAAGAATATCCAAAGCAAAGTAGAAAGCCTTCAGTATAGTTAGTTAGCTTCTATGTATAACTACCAAACAACATTCTCGGTCCACCTAAAATACAAGAATTCGGCTAAAGCCAAAAATCACTAACCAATTTTAACCACGGGCTAAAGCTCCGTAGCAATTCAAAAAAGTCCTTACCCCCTGCCCTATAGGGTGGACTTTTTCTTGCATAGTTTATATGATGATGAATTTTCGCTCTCTTAAGGGTCGAGCAGGATTAAAATTCAGTTTTACAATACAAAAGCCGGCGCAGCCAAATTCCTTAAACGCGAAATAGTGTACGAAAGCTCCGAAATCAGGAGTCCCTGAAAAGGGACGACGCGGAGTTTCGAGCACGATTTTTCGACCTTGGTGTCGAAAAAATTTATTGTTTAAGGCGCCTTTTTCTTTGTTTCGTTTCTTTTATTCATAAGCTGGTCTATTGCTTTTTAAAGGAATTCATGAATGCCAGGCATTTGGGCGAGCAAAAAGAAACCGACGTAGGAGGTTCATGAATACCATTGAAAATCAAATATAAATGCATGAACTAAATGAAAGAATATCCAAAGCAAAGTAGAAAGCCTTCAGTATAGTTAGTTAACTTCTATGTATAACTACTATACATCATTCCCGGTCCAGCTAAAATACAAGAATTCGGCTAAAGCCAAAAATCACTAACCAATTTTAACCACGGGCTAAAGCTCCGTAGCAATTCAAAAAAGTCCTTACCCCCTGCCCTAAAGGGTGGACCTTTTCTTGCATAGTTTATATGATGATGAATTTTCGCTCTCTTAAGGGTCGAGCAGGATTAAAATTCAGTTTTACAATACAAAAGCCGGCGCAGCCAAATTCCTTAAACGCGAAATAGTGTACGAAAGCTCCGAAATCAGGAGTCCCTGAAAAGGGACGACGCGGAGTTTCGAGCACGATTTTTCGACCTTGGTGTCGAAAAAATTTATTGTTTAAGGCGCCTTTTTCTTTGTTTCGTTTCTTTTGGGCGAGCAAAAAGAAACCGACGTAGGAGGTTCATGAATACCATTGAAAATCAAATATAAATGCATGAACTAAATGAAAGAATATCCAAAGCAAAGTAGAAAGCCTTCAGTATAGTTCGTTAACTTCTATGTATAACTACTAGGCCAGCTAGCGCGCAGGAACGAAAGCTCCGAAATCAGGAGTCCCTGAAAAGGAGCGGGGCGGTCGAAAATTCAGTTCGATTTTAGCCAAAATAATAGTAATCATAACATCACCCAAAAAAAAAAAAAGAACCCTTCCGTCTTTTGTTCCCGAAAAGGTGAACAGAATACAGTGAAATTCATTCTTTAAAGGGTAACAACAATTCGTCATGATCCGTTAGGGAGGGGTTACAAAAAACAAACCCCCATCAATTGCTTGATGGGGGTCTGTCTGTACTTAACTTATGTAGTGATCTTTAATTACTTCACTTCTTCAAAATCTACATCCTCAACGTTATCCGTTTCTTTGGCCTCACCGTTAGATGATGCAGTATCATCTGCAGCAGCTCCACCAGCAGGAGCACCTTGCTGTCCTTCTGCTTGTGCTTTGTACATCTCTTCAGAAGCTACTTTCCAAGCTTCGTTAATCTTATCTAAAGCAGGCGTAATTACGGCCAAGTCTTTAGACTCATAGGCTTTCTTAAGCGCTTCCAAAGCTTCTTCGATTGGCTTCTTCTTGTCCTCTGACAATTTCTCGCCAAATTCCTTCAATTGCTTCTCGGTCTGGAAGATCATTCCATCTGCCTCGTTCAACTTATCAACAGTTTCCTTGGCTATTTTATCGGCTTCTGCATTGGCTTCCGCCTCAGCTTTCATCTTCTTAATTTCCTCTTCAGTCAATCCAGAAGAAGCTTCGATTCTAATATCCTGGCTCTTGTTGGTCGCCTTATCCGTAGCTGATACTTTTATGATACCGTTGGCATCAATGTCAAAAGTAACCTCAATCTGTGGAGTTCCCCTTTGTGATGGTGGAATACCGTCCAAATGGAATCGTCCAATCGTGTTGTTGTCGGTCGCCATTGGGCGCTCCCCTTGCAATACGTGGATCTCAACCGAAGGCTGATTATCAGCAGCTGTAGAGAATACTTGCGATTTTTTGGTCGGAATGGTGGTGTTCGCATCGATTAATTTAGTCATTACCCCACCCATGGTCTCAATACCTAGAGACAACGGAGTAACATCCAATAACAATACGTCTTTCACATCTCCAGAAAGTACTCCACCTTGAATAGCAGCACCAACGGCCACAACCTCATCTGGATTTACCCCTTTAGATGGCTTTTTGCCAAAGAACTTCTCTACGGCATCCTGTACCGCTGGAATCCTTGTAGATCCACCAACCAAAATAATTTCGTCGATATCACTTTTTGTAAGACCGGCCGCTTTTAGGGCAGACTCACAAGGAGCGATGGTTCTCTTTACCAAATCATCAATCAATTGCTCAAATTTGGCCTTGGTCAACGTACGTACCAAATGCTTAGGTCCTGAAGCGGTAGCCGTAACATAAGGTAAGTTAATTTCCGTCTGGCTAGTAGAAGACAATTCAATTTTCGCCTTTTCAGCAGCTTCCCTTAAACGTTGCAATGCCATGGCATCTTTACGTAGGTCTATTCCTTCTTCTTTGTTAAACTCATCAGCCAACCAGTCAATTACTTTTTGATCAACGTCATCCCCTCCTAAGTGGGTATCCCCTTCGGTAGACAATACTTCAAAAACACCATCACCCAATTCTAGGATAGATACATCATGTGTACCTCCACCAAAATCGAATACTACGATCTTCTGGTCCGTATCCTTTTTGTCCATACCATAGGCCAAAGAGGCTGCGGTAGGCTCGTTAATAATACGCTCCACGGTAAGTCCGGCAATTTCACCAGCTTCTTTGGTAGCCTGTCTCTGTGCATCGTTAAAATAAGCAGGTACCGTAATTACGGCCCTAGTAACGGTCTGACCCAAATAATCCTCGGCCGTTTTCTTCATTTTCTGAAGGATCATAGCCGATAATTCCTGTGGAGAATACAAACGACCATCAATATCAACTCTTGGTGTATTGTTATCCCCTTTTACCACTTTATAAGGCACTCTACCGGTTTCCTTGGTGGATTCCGAAAATTTATTGCCCATAAAACGTTTAATGGAGTAAATGGTCTTGGTCGGGTTAGTAACTGCCTGTCTTTTTGCAGGATCACCAACCTTAATCTCGCCACCTTCCACAAAAGCAATGACAGATGGAGTAGTTCTCTTACCTTCTGCATTTGGGATTACAACAGCCTCATTACCCTCCATTACGGAAACACAAGAGTTTGTTGTTCCTAAATCTATTCCAATAATTTTACTCATGTTTATGTATTTACTGTGTTGAAAAATCTTTTTAGTTCTCGGAGCTATTAAGTCAAGGATTGTGCCATGACAAATAAATATGACAAGGTGGCAGACTCCCGCGCCCTATTCCCCTAAATAGGCGTTTTTCTCCCTTCTTTGGCCATTCCCCTTTGGCATAAAAGAGCCAAAGGGTCGTGCTTTCCATTGCTAGTCCCATTAACCTCCCTAAAGGTTGGCCCATGGGACCTATACATTGCAACCACTAATGCAAATTTATTAGTAGTGAGAAATAAATAGTATTAAGTACAAAGTATTAAGTAGTGAGTATTGAGATTGCGCTGCGCTGCGCTCTTGGCAGTAGGCACTTCACTATGAACAATAATGAACTGAGAAAAAAGAAAAGAGAAAAAAGAATCTTCGAAGTAATACAATTACATAGTACTACAATGGCACATTTTCTATTCAGCAAAATAACCTAATCCCAAAGTCGGTGACTGAGTTTACCTTCCGGAGGAAGGCGTAGTCGAAGTCGCCATTGAGAGCTAGTATTGAGATATGAGTATTGAGAGGGTTCAGTGAAAAGTGAAAAGTGAAAAGTGAAAAGTATTCAGCTCTCGGTATAGTATGTAGTCAGTTCGAAGGAACGATAGTGAAGAGAACTCGCACAAGTAGCTGAACGCACCGTCCTGTACGGTGCTAGGTCACTCAAAAGCTACCCTTCCGTCTTTTGCTCCCGAAAATGCGAATAAGAACAAACAGTATTAAGTACAAAGTATTGAGTAGTGAGTATTGAGATTGCGCTGCGCTGCGCTCTTGGCAGTAACCCCACTCTTATGCTGAAAAAGTCCTTACCCCCTGCCCTAAAGGGTGGACTTTTTCTTGCATAGTTTATATGGTGATGAATTTTCGCTCCCTTTAGGGTCGGGGTTAACGAAAATTCAGTTCGATTTTAGCCATTTAAGGCAAAAAGCCGGCGCAGCCAAATTCCTTAAACGCGAAGGACCGAGATGTGAATGCAACGATTTGCATTTACAACAAGGGGACAGCTGGCGCGCAGGAACGAAAGCTCCGAAATCAGGAGTCCCTAAAAAGGAGCGGGGCGGTCGAAAATTCAGTTCGATTTTAGCCAATATAATAGTAATCATAGCATCACTCAAAAAAAGCAAAAATTCAGTCTTTTGTTCCCGAAAATGCGAATAAGAACAAACAGTATTAAGTACAAAGTATTGAGTAGTGAGTATTGAGATTGCGCTGTGCACTTGGCAGTAACCCCACTCTTATGCTGAAAAAAGTCCTTACCCCCTGCCCTAAAGGGTGGACTTTTTTGCTAACATACTAGGGTCGAGATTAACGAAAATTCAGTTTTACAATACAAAAGCCGGCGCAGCCAAATTCCTTAAACGCGAAATAGTGTGCGAAAGCTCCGAAATCAGGAGTCCCTGAAAAGGGACGACGCGGAGTTTCGAACACGGTTTTTCGACCTTGGTGTCGAAAAAATTTATTGTTTAAGGCGCCTTTTTCTTTGTTTCGTTTCTTTTATTCATAAGCTGGTCTATTGCTTTTTAAAGGAATTCATGAATGCCAGGCATTTGGGCGAGCAAAGAAATCGGAGATTCACGAAAACCGATAAAAAACAATAAAAATCACCTTGAGTAAAATGAACAAACATTCATTGCAAGGAGAAATTAAATCAGTATAGTTCGTTAGCTTCAATGTATAACTACTATACAATATTCTCGATATAACTACTAAACGACATTCTCGGGATTAAAATTCAGTTTTACTATACAAAAGCCGGCGCAGCCAAATTCCTTAGCCGAGAGGACCAAAAATTATTTCCAAATCATCAAATTAACTCATTTCCAAATTAACCAATTGCTCCATTTTTACCTTAATAAATCGTCACCTACTAGAACTGCCCTTTTTCTTTTCACTTCTCTCTTTTTTCTTTTATCTTCATAACCTCATTAACCATCAAACTTTTTAATTAAAATGATCATAGATTCCCATCAACATTTCTGGAAGTACAACCCAAAAAAACATGCTTGGATAGACGATTCCATGTCCGTAATTCAAAGAGATTTTCTACCGTCGGACCTACAACCTGTTTATGCCGAAAATGGAGTGGATGGCTGTGTTGCGGTACAGGCGGACCAAACTCTTGAGGAAACCGATTTTCTATTGGAGCTGGCCCATAAAAACGATTTTATAAAAGGCGTGGTAGGTTGGATCGATTTTAGAAGTGTGGCTGTGGAGCACGACCTAGAAAAATATGCATCGGATAAAAAATTAAAGGGATACCGACATATTGTTCAGGGAGAAGAAGATCATAATTTTCTCTTGCAACCCGATTTCTCAAACGGAATTTCTAAATTGGAAAAATATAATACGGTGTACGACATCCTTATTTTCCCTCATCAGTTAGGAGCCACATTGGAGTTTGTGAAAAAATTCCCGAACCAAAAGTTTGTCATCGATCATATGGCCAAACCCTATATTAAAAATGGCTACTACGAAGGTTGGGCAGTGCTGATGAAAGAGATAGCCAAATACGAGAACGTCTCCTGTAAACTCTCGGGCATGATCACGGAGGCCGATTACCACCATTGGACCCCAGAACAGATCCACCCGTATATGGAACTGGTACTTTCCTCCTTCGGACCAGACCGCTGCATGTATGGGTCTGATTGGCCTGTTTGCCTAATCGCTGGAAACTACTCCCAGGTACTACAACTCACTACCAACTACATCAACACCCTAAGCGCCACAGAACAAAATGCCATAATGGGACAGAATGCAGTGACGTTTTATGATTTGTAAAAAGTATTGAGATGTGAGTATTGAGTATTGAGAGGGTTCAGTGAAAAATAGTAGTGAGTATTGAGTAGTGAGTATTGAAATTGCGCTGCGCTCTTGGCAGTAACCCCACTCTTATGCTGAAAAAGTCCTTACCCCCCGCCCTAAAGGGTGGACTTTTTCTTGCATAGTTTATATGATGATGAATTTTCGCTCCCTTTAGGGTCGGGGTGAACGAAAATTCAGTTCGATTTTAGCCAATATAATAGTAATCATAGCATCGCTCAAAAAAAGCAAAAATTCAGTCTTTTGTTCTCGAAAATGCGAATAAGAACAAACAGTATTAAGTACAAAGTATTGAGTAGTGAGATTGCGCTGCGCTGCGCTCTTGGCAGTAGACTCACTCTTACGCTGAAAAAAGTCCTTACCCCCTGCCCTAAAGGGTGGACTTTTTTGCTAACATACGAGGGTCGAGATTAACGAAAATTCAGTTTTACAATACAAAAGCCGGCGCAGCCAAATTCCTTAAACGCGAAGGACCGAGATGTGAATGCAACGATTTGCATTTACAACAAGGGGCCAGCTGGCGCGCAGGAACGAAAGCTCCGAAATCAGGAGTCCCTGAAAAGGGACGACACGGAGTTTCGAACACGGTTTTTCGACCTTGGTGTCGAAAAAATTTATCAGGACCGATCGGAAAATGCAACGATTTGCATTTGTAGCGAGGGGCCAGTTGGCGCGTTGGCCTTCGCTGCAGCAGGCTCTGTAAATCAAATATAAATGCATGAACTAAATGAAAGAATATCCAAAGCAAAGTAGAAAGCCTTCAGTATAGTTAGTTAACTTCTATGTATAACTACTAAACGACATTCTCGGGATTAAAATTCAGTTTTACTATACAAAAGCCGGCGCAGCCAAATTCCTTAGCCGTGAGGACCAAAAATTATTTCCAAATCATCAAATTAAACCATTGCTACATTTTAGCCTTAATAATATTGTTACAGTAAGGAATTGTTTCATTAAATAATTTTCAAAATCGGTTCATATATAAACATCCATTCAGGAGCACCCACATCAGCGCTTTCGGAAACACGTACAAATCCATTTTTCACATAAAAAGTTTCCAATACCTGCTCCTCAATGGTTAACCAAAACCCTTGCTCGGGGAAGTGAGATTTTAGGGCCGATAACCAACGAGTGCCTAAAGCTTCATTTCTGCGTTTAGGATCTACAAATAAAAATCCTATATAATGATATCCCTTAACCACGTACTCCTCCCCCACCGCAATTTCAAATTCGGTCCGATTTGGCGGTGCGGTTCTAAAAACAATCCCTCCAGCAACAAGCTGCTTTTCATCCAATAAGGCGTAAATATTGGCTGATTTTTTATAATCTTTCCACAGAGGCCGAATAACCTCCTGCCAATCTTGGGGCAAAATCTTAAAAAAGTCCTGGTAATTATCGCCTATTTCCTGAAATTCCATAATACCCCTATTTCGCTAGCTTCAACCTATTAAATTATACCTATCAATCACAAACTAGAGCCCAATTGGGAAAGTTGTTTTTGTGATGTCAGATTTACTATAAAAACCCTTCCATCCAATTGTTTACAACGACACGAAATCAACATAGCAGTACAGCATTCCCTATATCGCTTTTTTCCATGCGTGTTCACAGTAAGCCCTAGGTTATCGTCCTACAACAGACCCCATGACCATAATCGGTCAAAATCATCGGACCACCGGTCTCCGATATCCGTTCGGTAATACACATTATTGATAATAATATTACTGATCCTGTTTTTCATCATCCGTTGGGCATCTTTCATGGTGAGTCCCGTTCCTGTGACCATAAGTGCTATCCCGGTATTCCCAGTAATTAGCCATTCCTCATTTATTTTTTTCAAGTGCATGGGGTGGATACCTTCCTTCTGTTCCTTTTTAAAAACAATGACGGAATCTTTGGAGAACAATTCAAAGGACTTTTTATCATCAAAAGGAAATGGAGGTACTACCATATAGGCGCCAACCTGAAACCCTTTCCTTACATTAATCTTAAAATTTTCACCCGAAGCCAACTTATAGAACATATTCCCCATAGGTTCCATAATTCCCGCACGTTGAATAAATATTTGCGGGTAGCCAAACCTAGAGGTAAATTCTAACGGATATATTCCATTCCCATTTACAATACAGTTAATATCTAACTGCCCTACTAAACCTCCTTTAGCAAGAGACTTTTCAAACTTTTTTAAGGTGGCGTCAAAAATAGGCGAATCTTTGGTCCAGAACATACTGGAACCCATTTCGCCCGTGGAAACTCCTAACTCCTTAGGGAATAATTTTTTATGTTCAAAAGTGACATTTATGGGGTAGATAAATTCTTTCCCGTTAAAATAGGCAGAGACCGATACCTCTACCCCCTTCACCTTGCGTTGTAATTGAAAATTCCCAAAGTCGTTCCCCCAAGATTTCTCATAAGCCTTTAGTACCCTAATAACGTCCAATCCCTCATCATCGCTACCAACAAATAATAATTGTTTGTATTCCTGGGTCTCACCAGAAGGTTTTATAACATAGGCATTAGGGTGACTTTTTACATAATCTATAGCATCCTGAAAATTAAAAAACTCTTTGGACGGCAGTATTTTTATACCATGTTTCTTTAATTCATCCTGACCAAAATTGCGATCCAGTTCCAAGAGATCGGAATATTCAGTGCCTCCGACTACCAATTTTCCTTGTGCTCTTAACTCCGAGCATATTTTACCATAACCGGTATAATCAAAGATCAACACATCGGCCCAATCCACATGAGTTTTCCAATCCTTGGCCTTTTGTACAAAACCATACCCAATTTCCCGCGAAGGTTTGTCTTCTATGTACATTTTAACAGCATGGCCCTCGTTCAGTATGGCCACTGCAATATCTAGGGTTTCACCCCATCTGGAAATAATCAAAAAATTACGCTTAATTTCAGCAGTATTTTTAAGTTGTTCTTTTTTCAAGTTATGTAGCTGTATTTTTTTAGTTTAAAATTAATTCCACCTATTCCATAATTGGATAATGGGTTGCAAAGGTTATGACCACAAAAGAGTCGCGGTACCTATCCGTTAAGTTCTCTTGGGAGCAAAATAATGGTGATGTAGTTAGGGTTAAATAATTCAGGGTCCGTGTTTTATGAATGTAATACATAGGTGTTATTCCCGAATCATAATGAAGTTTTCAATCCGTTAAACTTGTGTAATGTCCAAACAAAGATATATGAAAATATAATGCAAAAACTATAAATAATAGGCTATCAGATTATATTTTATTAATGCACATTTCAAGAAATATAATCGGATGTTAGTATAGAGAATTTGTACCCGTAGCGTATTAACCGCATCCTCCTTCACACCAAAACAAAAATTATAATCCACTGTAAATTTTTGAACATCAAAGAGATACAATATTTAAAATTCAGCACTTGTAACCTAGCGAAGTTAATTTGTAGCCCTTTCCCTAGATCGATTTATTTACTATAATAAGAAACACTATTTTTGGACTTAAATATATTATTGATGTTTCATTTTTTTAGTAGAAAAAAATTTTTAGTCGATTCCCTAAAGGATTTCGTAGATATCCACAACCATATTTTACCTGGTATTGACGACGGTGCTAAAACTGTAGCGGACTCTATTGAGCTAATAAAAGAATTTTCCGCTATAGGCATACATAAGTTTATTGCCACACCCCATATTATGCACAACTATTACCCTAATGACTATGAAAGTATTCATAAGGCCAAGGGAAAGCTTTTAGATGGTTTATTACAGGAAAAAATGACTGATATAACATTGGATGTGGCGGCGGAACATATGATAGATGCCAATTTTGAGATCCTTCTAGATCAAAAACAAGTAATGCCCATAAGAAACAAGTATTTGCTAATTGAAATGTCCTACTTACAGCCTGCCATTAATTTTGACCAAGCTGTCTTAAAAGTAACCTCTAATAGGTACTTCCCTATCCTTGCTCATCCAGAAAGATATAACTTTCTGCATATAAACTCTTCTAAATATAAAGCCTATAAGCAACAGGGTGTTCAATTTCAAATGAACCTTCTGTCCTTAGGTGAATTTTACGGAAAGGATGTTCAGAAAAAAGCATTTAAAATATTAGAAAATGGCCTAATGGATTATGTCGCAACCGATGTACATAACTTAAGTCAATTAAAAGCCCTGAAAGAGATACAGCTTAGTAACAAACAACTAAAACTGCTTTTGCCTGTTATAGAAAATACAATTAAGGAATTCTATTAATTAAAGATCTAAATCACCAAACCTGCATTTTCATTTCTACTTTATTTAATTAGTCGAGATTGATTACAGAAGATTAAAGTAGTTTATTCCCAAACTATGAACTCTTTGATGAAAAATAGCAGGATAATTAAAAAATTACCAAACTAAAATTTCCACCACTTTTTCATAGAGCTTCCATATCCGTAACCATATTTCCCGCCATACCCCAAATTGGTATCCTTAACGTCGTTTACAATAAAGGAGAGTCCTTTTAATTTCCCCTCTTCCTGTAACTTTAATGGGAACTCTAATACTGCTTTCTCCGTAGCGCCCGCTCTGGTTACATAAATTATATGATTTGCATATTGACTAATCAACAGCGTATCGGTTACTACAAACAAAGGGGCAGTATCCACAATAACATAGTCATAACTTTCGGAAAATTCTTCAAATAGCCCTTTCAATTTATCACTCATTAAGAGTTCTGCAGGGTTTGGCGGTATTTTTCCGGAATAGACTACATCTATATTATTAGTATGTACAAGCATAGAATGCACTAAATCTTTGGGGGACAAACTATCATCATAAAGGAATTCTGTTAAACCGATGTCTCTTTTTACCTTTTGTTTACCAAGCACGGCCACATTCTTATTGGTCAAAAAAGTATACAATTTAGGGTTCCGTATATCGGCACCAATCAAGAGCACTTTTTTGTTGGTATTAGCGAGTATCATGGCCAAGTTAGTAGATACAAAGGTTTTTCCTTCCCCAGAAACACTAGAGGTAATGAAAATTACATTCTTTTTTCCGGGACCTGTTTTGGCTTTGATCAAATAATCTAAATTGGTTCGCAGAATACGGAGAGATTCTGCCATCACTGACCGATCATCTTTTAAAATTAATTTACTCTCCTTCTTGGACAACTTAGGCAATTCTGCCAATACTGGGATATCACCCACTAATTTTTCTAAACCTATTTTATTGTGAACCTTATTGTCTAACAATTCCTTGGCATAAATAACCGAGAAAGGGACCATTAACCCTAAAATTAAATGCGCCAATAAAATAATTGTTTTTTTAGGAGAGACAGGCGCATTATTAGCTAAAAAAGCTTTGTCAATAATCTTGGACTTGGGTGAGGCAGAAGCAAAAGTAATCTGGGATTCCTCCCGTTTTTGTAAGAGATATAAGTACAATTGCTCAGTGGTTTGCTGCTGCCTAGTAATATCTCGCAACGCCCTTTCGTTTTTGGGTGCCGAATAAATTCTCGAATTTATTCTAGACAATTGGCTACTAAGGCTATTTACCTGCAGTGCCAAATTATTGGTCACGCTATTGAGGCTAGACTGCATATTACGCTTTAGTCCCGCCAATTGCTGATCTAAATTAACAATAATAGGGTTTCTTTCATTGGAGCTTTCCAACAAACGTTTACGCTCCATAGCCAATTCATTGTACCTTGCCGTGGTGGCAGCAATGGAGCCATCGGATAACCCAACATTAGAAGGCATAAGTTCATACCCCACTTGGTTGTCCACAATATCTTTCATAGAGGAGGCGATATCTAGCTGTACGGAGGCATTCTGTAATTCCTGTTGGTTTGCAGCTCCAATATTTAGGTTAAGATTGGTCTGGGTTCCAATATCCGAAATTCCTCTGTCCGATTTAAAATCCTCAGCACTGTCATCCACGGAGGATAAATCTCCATAAATACTGGCAATTCTATCGTCAATAAAGCTTGAGGTTCTATCCGCAATCGCCTTTTTATCAGTAATGGCATTTTGGTTATAATTGAAGATCAAGGCATTAATTACGTCTTTTCCTCTCTCAATGACCTGATCCTCCAACTCTAAAGCAATTATATTGGATTCCTCTTTTGTTACGGAAACTTTTATTTTCTTTTGATATTGTTCAGCTACAGCGGTCAAAGGATTAACAGTTATCTTATATCTTCTATTTATATAAGGTCCAAAATCAACAATATTGGGAGTAATCACCACATCTCCTACCACAGTAGGTATCTTTTTACCAAAAAGATAAACTAAAGCGGGCTCATCCTCGGCAGCGGTCATTTCAAATGATGTGTCAGATTTTAGAGAAATAAAAAATTCCTTTTTAGCACGGTGTACTATGGAATCCGGAGCAAGAAAACTAATATTAATAGGAGTATATTGATACATATCCGAATGTTGGATATTGCCCATAGCGATTATTCTTTTGTTTAACCCCAGTTGTTTAACTACTTGAACCATGTTAGAGCGAGAATTTAGCACCTCAATCTCATCTTCTACCCTATTCCGTCCTCCACCAAAACCACTTAAATCCCTAAAAACATCCAATTCTGAAGTTGAATTTTGATCCTCCAAAATTTGGATTTTTGCTTGGACCGCATATTGGGGCACTGAATAGCGAATTTTTATAACCGCAAGAGCAATGCCAATGATGGCAGCCAATACAAACCAATGCCAATTTCTTAGATATGGTTTTAGCAGTTCTTTATAATTTATTTTTTTGGGAGAAAGATTTTTTAATTTGCTATTCATGTTAATGGAGCAGTTGTATTATTATCGTCTGGTGATTAAGATAACGGTTGAAGTTATTAGTACTGAAATAATAGAGATGGCAATACTGGCCCTCTGATCCAAACTAGAAGCCGTTATACCAGATTTATTGGGCTCTACATACACCACGTCATTCTGGGTAAGGTAATACACAGGAGAATCTACCATTTTCTTGGAGGTAAGATCAATCCTAGTGTATACCTTGGTACCATTAAAATCACGGATAACCAATACATTATTTCGTACGCCACGAATGGTAAGGTCACCAGCAAATCCTAAGGCCTCCAAAATGCTTATCTGCTCTCCATTTACCGGGTAGGTGCCTGGCCTATTCACCTCTCCTAAGACGGTCACCGTGAAATTCTGTAAACGAATATTAATGATGGGGTCTTTTAAATACTCCGCAAGTCGATTTCTAAGGTCTAGTCGCAAATCCTCTGGGGACAACCCCTCTATTTTTAATTTTCCTATTACAGGAAAATCGATTTCTCCTGATTCATCTACTAAATAATCCACAGGTTCAGTTCTGCTACTAGATACACCACCACTCCCTCTATAGAGATTAAATGGCTCACTTGCTTCAGGGTTTAAAGAAGAAACATGGATAGACACCAAATCATCTACCTTAAACTTAGAAACCGAACGATTGGTATTCACCAAGGTTTCAAAATTCCCTATGTCTTGAAAATACACTACCTGTTTTCTGGAAGCACAGGATGTAAAAACAAAAATTGATAAGACCAAAAAATAAAATAAGAAGCCTTTTGTGTTCTTTAGCATAGCCAATAATTTAATTTGTAATAATAGTGATATTTATGATTGTAAGACTTCAGGGGTAGTTTTGATATTATCAACAAACTTTTTATCCAATTTACACAATTCCGAATTGTTTGAAATATATTCTGGAACAATAATTTTCATTAATCTAATGGTATTTTCATTAAAGAACATATTTGAAACACACAATTCGTTTATTTTAGACCTTGTCTCTTCATAAAGCAATTCCCTAGATTTACTGATCATAATTTTCTTGTGGTAGGTAGGCATGGTATTCTCTCCATTGGCCAATAGCTCTTCGTACAACTTTTCACCAGGTCGAAGACCTGTTATCTTTATATCAATATCTTCTGGATATTTTAATCCGGACAGTTTAATCATATTTTTGGCAAGGTCAAAAATCTTAACAGATTTACCCATATCAAAAATAAATATTTCCCCTCCTTGCCCCATTCCTCCGGCCTCTAAAACCAATTGCGCTGCTTCAGGAATGGTCATAAAATAACGAGTGATATCCTTATGGGTTACCGTTAGTGGCCCACCTTTCTCTATTTGCTTTTTAAAGAGTGGGATTACGGACCCGTTAGAACCTAAAACATTCCCAAATCTGGTGGTGATAAACTTGGTTTTTTGGTATTGCTGTGCACAAGCAATATACATCTCTGCAATTCTTTTGGTGGCTCCCATCACATTGGTGGGGTTTACCGCCTTATCCGTAGAAACAAAGATAAACTTGTCCACATTATTATCAATGGAAAGATCTACGATAACCTTGGTCCCAGCAATATTAATTTTAATGGCTTCGTAAGAATTGTATTCCATTAATGGCACATGCTTATAGGCCGCAGCATGGAAGACCATATTGGGCCTAAATTCCTGAAAGATAGAGGACATTCTATTCTTGTCCCTAATGTCCCCTACCATGGGAATAAAATTATGAAACCCATTTTGTTTTAACTCTTGTTCCAAATCATATAAGTCAGATTCCGCTTGATCAATAACGATTAAAGACCGATATTCACAATTTGCAATTTGTCTTACCAACTCACTACCAATAGAACCAGCCCCTCCAGTCACCAAGATCACTTTATCTTTTAGCTCGTTCGCAATTCTCTTGTTTTGGATATCAATTGGGGCTCTATCCAATAAATCCTCAATCTGAATCTGTTTAATTTGAGATATTCTAAGCTCCCCATTAATCCAATGCTCTATAGGAGGAACAATTTTTACCTGCACCGGGAAATCAACTAATTCCTCTACCAATTCCCTCAGATGATTATGGTCTATATTTTGAATGGAGACAATAATTTCACTTATTACATGAGACTTTATAAAATTCATGGTTAAGACTTCCGGGCCATAAACCCTGACTCCATTTATATTCTTTCCTACCTTTTCCTTATCATTATCAATATAGCCTACAACCTTTGATGTACTACTAGAATGGCTACTAAGTGCGTTTTGGGTAAGGATGCCCGACTCTCCCGCTCCATAAATAAGCACGTTTTTGCTCACTTTAAATTGTTTCATCAAGTTATAGTAGACGGTTTTAAAGATATAACGCGACGCACACAAAGCCATAAAGGCCAATAAACTGTGTATAATAATAATGGATAAGGGTACGGTGAATTTTTCCATATAATCTACCTCCCTATTCAAAACAACCATAAATATGGTTATAATACTGGTAAGGCAAATTGCATTAAATATATTGTACACATCCCTTACCCCTGTATGTCTAATTACTCCTTTATAAGAGCCGGTAATCAAAAAAGACAGCAAGCCTATTACCATTATTATAGGTAATTGCAATAACAACATATCAATTTCGAAATCGAGGGTAAGATTAAACCTTATAATATAGGAAAACACAAAAGTAATAGCAATCATCATCAAATCAATCGCCAATACAATCCACTTAGAAGTATATTTATGTACCTTATTGGTTAAGTAATTTTGTATCATTTGGTTGCTGAATTTTAATTTAAAATAGTTTAACATGACAAAAGCGAGGAACCTTTACAAATAACTTAAAACATAGAAATTCTCCACTGGCATCAACCTATGTTTTATAATGGTAGAAATACAATATTCCTATTCTTTGCTCGATACTGGTATAAAAATAATTTCCCATTTCACCCTCTCTTGCAGTATAAAAATAGAGGTAATTTTGGACGATTGCTTTGGAAACACTCATATTTCGGCAAACTCTCAAAAAATCGGATGAATATCATTATAACAATAATTAAACGATACAGCAGTGTCATATTTTTTAGATTGAGGAAACTATAATAATTGTTCGAGTTATATAGTTATACATAAACTAATCCCCATCCTTAAGACAATATATATGCATTTCTTTGTTGATGATTATGCTATTTTTTTAGTGTTATAAATTTAATCTGGCGGCACTTTTCCTATTTCGATATGCCTCCTTTTGGTGTTGTAGAACTCAATGCACTCCCTTATCATTTAATAGAGATCTAGCCCATCGTTTGAAGGATTCGGATATAGCTTTTCATATTTGATCGACTTCCAGAAACGTTCGATATATATGTTGTCCAAGGCCCTTCCTTTACCATCCATTGAAACTTGTAAGTAGTGTTCTTTGAGTAAATCGATATTATGGGTACTGGTGCATGGAGACCTCAAATCGGAGTTGTGCACCTCTGGAGCCCCGTATTCGGAAATAGTATCCTGTAATAGCTCTTTGTTCATTGAATTTGAAATACTCCAATTAAAGATTGTTCTACTATATACATCAATGATTGCACTCCAATACATAAAGTCATGAAACATAGGGAAATAAGTCATGTCGGTCTGCCATAGCTGATTAAAATACTCTGTTTTAGGTCCTTTAGTAGATAAGGGAATTTATAGCTTTTAGGGTCTATAAATGGTATGTAATCCCATAACCTATACTACAATGGACATTCCAACCTCGGTTGTGGATGTCAATACCAATGTATAACATAGGTGTGGCAGTAATTTGAGAGTTCATATCTTTAATTTTTAGTTCATTTTAAAGATACTCGACTTACTGCTTTTTCATGGATGCTAAAAAATTTATAGAAACTAAAGTAACTGCAATGAAAGTGTTGGGTTTTAACCTAAAACGCGACAATAAAATGTCATCATTAACTAAAACTTTATATCTACAATTTCTAATGGCTCTTCAGTAGCGAAGAATTTACTACCCAATTTATTGAGCAAGGCAGTAATTGCTCTGGGCATAGGCCTCGATATCGAATCCAGAAGAAAACTTGGAGTAATTTACAATCCAGACATTGCACAGGGACGTGATAAGATGACAGACAAGACGGATTTAGGCAAGATTTACAAAACCACCAAAACGGGATTTAAATATCGTTAGCAATTGCGTATCTTCGGTACTTGGACTAGTGTTCTTTTTTAAAAGCATTATGTGAGAGTTTCACCTTTAATATACCAAACATCAGTTTTTTATTCCAATTTTCACCCCCTTATTTTAGTGAAGTTTAACACTGTATGATTTTTTGTGGTGTATTAATAAATTCTGAATTGATGTAGAATTTTAATTTCCGACTTGTTCATGAAATTTTATTTGGGTGGAGCTGTATAGTTGCTTGTTATTTAAGTAGAGACAAAGCTTTTTTTGAAGAAGTGCTGCTTTTTATTGTTAACTTATCAACTTGATCTATTTGGATTAAGGTCATTACAACTCCAAATATCAATAAAAAACAAGTGTTTATCAGGAACTTGCCAAAACTTCCAAAAATTTCAGGACTTATTAAACGTCCCACTAAGAATTCCCATAAATAATAAGCGAAGATGTGCCACAAATAAATCCAAAGGGAATTGGTAGAAAGCCATATAATTATTTTATTTTTTTTAGGTTCTGTGAGTCTAATACACTTCATTACAAAAAAATAAATTAAGTTTATAAAGAAAAAAGCGTATGAGAGATAGTATAAAGTAGGAGGGTATTTGTAACCTTGTGTTGGTATAAATATCCCGAATTCATTATACTTTTGAAATGCTAAAAGCATAAATATAATAAAAGAAGTAACAATAATAATAGCAATATTTCTATTACTTAAAGTATGTAATCTAAGACCATAAAAGAAAAGAGCTGAATAGGGGATAATAATTAAAAAAAATTGAGAAATAAGATCTTTTAAACCATCTGGAATGCTATGAAAAAAATAATACATAGAAATTTCATAAAATAAATAAAGTATAATTAGTGAGACGAAATACTTTAGGTTACTAATTTTTGAATAACTTATTTTAAGACCAAAGGGAGTTATTAATGCTAAAATAATATAAACTTTAAAAATCCAAACAAAACCAATTCCGTGATATAAATTATAGGAATTAAATATTCGCATTGTAGAAAATGGATAATCTTTTTGAATAATTAATGAAGCAATCCAAAAGAACAAGAAAAAAAATGTTAGAAATACCCACAGAGGAATAATTAGCCTTTTCAATCGTTTTTTGAAAAATTCTCTTTTGTTAATCGATCTGTTTTTATATATAAAGGAATATGTCAAGGCCGATCCCAAAATAAGTAGTGGGGTGCCAAAATTTCTTAGTTGAAAAAGCCAGCTTGGAGGGCTGGAGTGAGCTATCATAATAATGAGAACCCCACTAAATCGAATTAAATCAAGTTTTATATTTCTTTCCTTTTTTATTGTATTATGCATTCTAATTTATATTATTTCCGGCAATATTTCCATTTTTGAGGGTAATACCTGTTATCTTAAGGTGCTAAAATAATCGAATGAATTAAATAGCATTACAAGAATAGTTTACGCTTTAATTAATTTGGTTTAAACCAAAATAAATCATTTTGCGAAGGTTTCAACCGAGAAAGATTGTGTGGATTGTTGAATAAAAAAATATCCAACGATAAAAGACATGTAATATTCGATTAGCATCCAATATAGAGGATATTCACGAGTTTCTTGACAATTTATATTCTAAAGAGAACAGTTGATAAACCTACTATCCATTAAACATCTACATTTAATATACTTATCCTGTAATCTCAATCTACCCATAACATCAATCGAACCCTTTATCAGCCACAACTTACTCTAGATCAACACGCGAGATAAAAGTAAAAGCTAGTTAGCTATTATTTAAAAGAACAATAAATAAAGGATTCAACACCAATAGTGAGATAAGTTCTTACGTATTCCTAACCTATTTTCCGAATATCGATAAAAGACAGAAAGCTGGTGAAACTAGCCATGTATTTGATATTTTAATATATCAAGATATTAACTTCTTCCTAGCGGAATATTAGTTAATCGAGCAAGATATTAACTTCTTCCTAGCGGAATATTAGTTAATCGAGTGAAAATGAAGAATGAATTCTTTATATACGTATTATGGAGCTCTTTGGATGTCCTTTTTTTGGTAGCTCGACAAATATCTATGCATTTCATCGATAATAATCATAAATTAATGTTAAACCAATGCCTTTGAAAATCCATCTTTAACTTCCATGCGTATAAAGTCTGTATTCGAAGATTAACTGGATCAAATCCAAAATTGACGCGATTACATTATTTAATCTAAAAAAACAATTAATGCTATTTCAAACAAGCGAAAAGTATTTTATTTTTATTAAAAAGTGCATTTCATCGAAAAATAAAGCATATTAACGTGCCTTATTTAGAAAACAAATAATATTGCATCGCTCAAGACGTTATAGTATTGCCCTAATTTTAATTTACTTATGAAAAATTACCCCAAGAATCTCCTTCAACTTACCCTAGTTGCTGTTGTCTTCATTTTAAGTTATTCCTGTAGTAAGGATTCCGATCTTTTAGCAGAATATGTTGTAGAAAACCCCAATGCCATCCTGGCAAATTCAGAGGTTACTACTCTGGCTAACATCCCTATTGTGATTAAACCCCTGAAAAATGAAGCAGCTGAAGCCCCTGAAAATGTGATCATCACCCAGGTTACTCCCCCAACCATGGGTACCGCTGTGGTAAACGAGGACAACACCATTACCTACACTCCCGATACCGATAAAACGGGGACAGACGAATTTGATTACACCGCAAGTGTCACTAATCCAGATAATTCAGCAACGACAGAAACTGGTAAGGTAACGGTAACGGTAACTGAGGAAAACAATCCAACTCCCCCTACCCAACCTTCTGTAACCACGGACATGGGCGAATTAAAAGCGTTTCCAGGAGCCGAAGGTTTTGGTAAGAATGCTACTGGTGGTAGAGGTGGTAAGGTTATATATGTTACAAACCTAAAAGCATCTGGCTCTGGTAGCTTACGAGAAGCTTTAGAAGCTAGTGGCGCTAGAACCATTGTTTTCAGAGTAGGTGGAACCATAGATATGCAGGGAGGAATAATTAACATTGGTAATCCAGATCTAACTATTGCAGGAGAAACAGCTCCTGGTGATGGCATATTGATAAGAGAAGGTACTATAGCCGTGAGCACAAGTAACGTTATCATAAGGCATATTCGTTTCAGGGGTTCTGCAAACGGTGATGATGCCTTAAGGATAAAAGGTGGTGGATCATTATATTCGTTCAACCTGAATAATATTATAGTAGACCAATGTTCATTTTCATGGTCTAGTGATGAAAATATATCAGTAGTAAACGCTAAAAATGTAACTATTCAAAATTCGATTTTGGCACTTGCTGACAAAAACGTTTTAACTTGGTCTAATAAAGATCTTTCCGTTATAAATAATATAATGGCCTTAACAGCAACAAGAAACATCACCAACAATCAACAATTAGGATCCTACCTACTGTATGAACAAATCAATAACTTGGTCTATGGGTTCAATTGGGGCGTAGGACATGGTGTTGGATTAATGGGAACCATCGAAAATAATATTTTTGAGGATTCCAATGACTTTAACTCTACCACGGACTATGCCATATCCTTTACTGATATTAATCCCAGTTATTACAATTCGAGCAATCCTGCAAACATGACCTATGTATACGCTGAAGGAAACACAGCTGATAATTCATTTAGAGGTGTTTACGATTCCAACAAGAATAACAATGATTATAGAAAAAATTCTCCATTGTACAGAAGCACCTATTCTCCCAAGCCTGTAACCGGCCTAAAGGAGGAATTAATAAAAAATGCGGGAGCATTTCCATGGAATCGGGATAGTGTTGATAAAGGAGTAATTGCACATATCAAGGCTAAGACAGGTACTATTTCACGATCCGGAACATTCCCATCTTTAAAAGGCGGTACTCCCTATATTGACGCTGATGGCGACGGTATGGACGATAACTGGGAACTTGCCAACAATTTAGATCCAAAAGATGGAAGTGATGGACAGAAAGATAGAAATGGTGATGGATACACCAATTTAGAAGAATTCTTATATTCTTTGACCCAAAAATAAAACTTTAAAATAAAGGAAAATTAACAAGGGCTATTATAGTATTCCTACTTAATTTATCGCATTAAAAAATCCCGAAAGTAATTTTCGGGATTTTTTATATTCATGAATTAGGTATTAAGAAACACTGATTTGAAGGCTGTTTCCAATATATCTTGTTACAGCTGACCTATATCTCAATGCCACTCAGTACAATTATTGGTCCAGCCAAATAAAATCCTGATAGATCCTCGTTAAGAGTTAAAAATAGAGAATGGCTCAAAAGAATAATGCATTGCATTCTAAAAGCCTCTGTATAGATATTGTCTCCGTTTAGCGATAAGTACAAGCTAAAGTCCAATTTATCCTTTCCAGGAATAAGAGAATCTAATTACCATTATCTATCCAACCAAGTGATATAATTTATTCTAATATCCATTAAGAATACCGCCTTTTTACCTTAAAAACATAGAAAGCTTTAGCATCCAGAATGTTTAGCCTAATAAAACTCATAATTAAAGTAAAACCTGTTTAGTTAAAAAGTTATAAAGTGCGTGGGAAACATTACTAGACTGGAAACCAACATCTCTATGAAAATAAAGCCTAGCGTATAATAGTGTTGCTACACTATATTTTAAACTCAATACTTTCAAGTTAGCCAAACCCACTACTCCATTAAAAATTTCTTTCAAAACATGCACCGGTTGACATATTTATCAAATTTAAAAAGTAATTAATTCGGTAACATTTAATATGTCGAAGTTTTGATGAACCCATATTCAGGTTTATTAGGTGACATATTCTCACTGATAAATAACTTATTTCTTAAAAAAGGGTGTATTTCATCGAATAACGGGATACTAAACATCCAACATAAAAAAGCAAACGTAAAACCACTATTACCACTACAAAAAGGCAGTTTGTCGAAGTTATTAATCATTTTGTCGATAATGTAGTTAAAATAAAAATTAGTATAAACCCCAAATGATTATCATTTAATTTAAAGTCTTACACTTATGAAAATTACCCCCTCGAATCTAATTCAATGGACCCTGTCATGTTTTGTCCTATTTTTAAGTATATCCTGCAACAAGGATTCAGATCTGTTGGCAGAATATGTTGTGGAAGAAAATCAAATAAGCAATGAACCAAATGAAGTAATTCTCGATTTAGAAAATGCAGTATTTACTACCGAAGAAGATCAACCTGTATCCTTCAACTTCCTATATAACAAATCTAGTAAAAGGATAGAAAGAAGAAGATATAAGCGTAGTTCAAAACCTAGATATGGTGAAATCATCATCAAAGAAGACAGTATAGCAATATACACTCCCTCGAACGACTATAATGGTTCGGATGAAATCGAAATTACATTAGAAGTCACCAATGAAGACGATACCACCTCTGAGGTAGTTGTATCGGTTGATGTCACTGTAGAGCCTGTAACGGATGTAGTAGAAGATATCGTAGAAGTTACTTCCGAAGAGCCTGTGATTATAGAACCCCTAAAAAACGACACCTTTAAAGAAGAAAGTGAAGTAACAATAACCGAGGTGAGTGTACCATCCAAAGGTACCGCTGTAATAAATGGGGATAATACTATTACCTATACTCCTAATACGGACAATACCTCAGAAGTAAACCCTGAAACGGAAACTCCCAAGGAGGATACCTTTACATACACCACCTCAGTCACCAATCCAGATAATACTGTGACGGAAGAAACGGGCACAGTGAAGGTTACTGATAAAACCACAACATCAACCGAACCTACGGATATGGGCGAATTAAAAGCGTTTCCCGGAGCCGAAGGTTTTGGTAAGAATACTACTGGTGGTAGAGGTGGTAAGGTTATATACGTTACAAACCTAAAGGCATCTGGTTCTGGTAGCTTACGGGAAGCTTTAGAAGCTAGTGGTGCTAGAACCATTGTTTTCAGAGTTGGTGGAACCATAGATATGCAGGGGGGAATAATTAACATTGATAACCCAAATCTTACTATTGCAGGGGAATCAGCTCCAGGTGATGGCATATTGATAAGAGAAGGCACTTTAGCCGTGAGCACAAGTAACGTCATCATAAGGCATATTCGTTTCAGGGGTTCTGCAAACGGTGATGATGCCTTAAGGATAAAAGGTGGTGGATCATTATATTCGTTCAACCTGAATAATATTATAGTGGACCAATGTTCATTTTCATGGTCTAGTGATGAAAATATATCAGTAGTAAATGCTAAAAACGTAACCATACAAAATTCAATCTTAACAGGAGCTGATAAAAACATTTTAACATGGTCAAATAAAGATCTTTCTGTAATTAATAATATTCTAGCATTAAGTAGGAGTAGGAACCTTGAATGTAACCAACAATTAGGAACTTACCTTGTTTTTGAGGAAATCAATAATTTAGTATATGGTTTTGATTGGGCGTTTGGAATGGGGTTAGGATTGATGGCGACCATTGAAAATAATATTTTTGAATCTTCCAATAGCTTCAACCCAGCTACTGATTATCCTATCTCTTATACAGGTATTAATCCATCTTACACATCAACAAGTAACACTGCGGATAAGACCTATGTATATGCGGAAGGTAACTCAATAGATCTTGCGTTTGTAGGTGTATACAATCCATCAGGAAATTCATGGAGGAAAAACACACCATTATATAGAAGTACTTATTCACCTAAACCTATAGCCGGCTTAAAAGAAGGATTGTTGGCAAATGCTGGGGCATTTCCTTGGAAAAGAGACAGCGTTGATAAAAGCCTAATAACCAACATCAAAGCAAAGACTGGCACCCTTTCATTTTCCGGAACATTCCCTACCTTATCCAATGGAACACCATATCCTGATAGTGATGGTGATGGCTTAGATGACAACTGGGAACTTGTCAATAATTTGGATTCAAAGGATGATAGCGACGGACAAAAAGATAGGAATGGGGATGGATATACTAATTTAGAAGAATTCCTATATTCCTTGACCCAAAAATAAAACCTTAAAACGGAAGGAAAATAAATAGAAATTAACTAGGGCTACTATCGTATTCCAATTTAATTTAAATACACTAAAAAATCCCGAAAGTAATTTTCGGGTTTTTTTATATTCATGAAATTTCTAATGAAGAAACACTGGTAAGTATAATGGCAGTTTCCAAAAGATCTCGTTACAACCTCTCCAATCCTCCTCCTATTCGAATATAGTCCTAACCCTATTAAACACTGGTAATAGGAAATTCATTTACACAAAAAACGAAGCACTAGCTACATCCTTTTACTTCCAAAATAAAAAATATTATGTTGACCCAATCTATAGATTTTAATATTCTTAGAGTATTTCAACAATCATACTGGTGAAAAATAAAGTTGGTTACAAAAATATTTGGCCCATAAAACACCACAAACAACCAATAAAAGAATGTAGGAATACTATAAACTAGAGTTCCATATTCTCAAAATTATCTAATAAAGATTCCTTTAAGCACTACAATAGTAAAATCAGTATACAATAATTATAAGTATAAAGCGCTTCTCACTAAACAACAAAGAATACAGACCCAATAGGGTTGCTAAAAGATTTTTCAAAACTTTTTTTATAAATACTTTTTAATAGGCCATACCAATAGAAAAATCATCTTTATAAGGATAGGATCTATAGAGGCTAAATAGTTGTTTAAATCATAATCTAAAAAATTAGCACTTTTTAAAATGGCATATGTTCTTTTTAAAAAATGCATTGGGGCTTTTAAAAAATAGTCACTATAAAAATAATTAATGAATAGTAAGCCATGAAGTGCCATCCCTAATGCTTTTTTATCATATTTTAGGGATGTTAGGCTGTTAGTATTGTCAACATGATATATTCGCAGAATATCCGAACAGTATTTCGTAATATATCCTTGTTTGGCAAATACTAACCAAATAATACCTTCTGGAATTAAACCTTTTCCTATGATAAAATCATCTATCTGTATACTTTTCAACAACCTGGTTTTTACAAATCCCCATTTTTCAAACGATAAATCATGCAGAACCGAACTTTCAAAAGAATTACTAAAAAAGGGATCTTCAGGCAAGGGCTTTCCTATTAATTCTCCAAACTGACTCTTACACCTACTGGTAACTCCACTTATCTTAATTTTTAAATCCTCTGGAATATCTTCATAACGTTCATTAAAAATACCTAAAGCTTCTGGGATACATTCATCGTCTGCGTCATGGGTTAAAAAAAAATCTCCCTTTGCCAATTTGATGGCTTGAATAAACACGCCCATCTTATTCACATTTGTTTTATTTTTTATATAAGTGCACCTAAAATTTAGGTGCCTTATTCTTTGCGATATCACATGATGACTATTATCCGTAGAGCCGTCGTTAATCACTATTATTTCAAAATCCCTGAATATTTGATTTTCTAAAGAATCGAATACCTTACCAATCGTGTTCTCGGCATTGTAAACAGGAATAAAAACAGTGAACCTAAATTCATGACTTTCCTTTTTAACAAGTTCAAACGTTGGAAGATAATCTTTAAGCATGTTGAATATTTTTGAAGTATTAAACTACTCCCCTTCCTTAAGACAGTATAAATGTATTTCTTTGTTGATTATGATGCTATTTTTTTAGTGTTATAAATTTGATCTGGTGGCACTTTTCCTATTTCGGTATGCCTTCTTTTGGCATTGTAGAACTCGATGTACTAACATATAATTTGATTTAAGTAAATGTACGAAAATTAATAAAGTATAAGTTTAGTTAGTTAAACCGTTAATTATACCTGCAACAATCGATTTCTTGAAAAATATACAAACTGCTTTATGAAATTGTCTTTAGGCATGGAAAATCTCCCGATATTTGTTGGTAAACATTTTAATTATGAAAGTATTAGTAACTGGGGCAGCCGGGTTTATTGGTTTCCATGTATCCAGGAAATTAATTCAAAGAGGACATGAGGTCATAGGATTGGACAATATTAATGACTATTATGATATAAACCTTAAATACGCCCGATTGCAAGAATTGGGCATCTCTAAAGAGGAGGCTAAACGTTTTAATAAAATATACACAAGCAAACTCCCTAACACCTTATTTAAATTTATCCGGCTCAATTTAGAAGATAGGGAAGCCCTTCCAACCTTGTTCAAAAATCAAAATTTTGATGTGGTTTGTAATCTAGCAGCCCAAGCAGGGGTACGTTACAGTTTGGAGAACCCAGAAACCTATATAGATAGTAATATTGTTGGTTTTCTTAACGTTTTGGAAAATTGCCGACACAACAATATTAACCATTTGGTATATGCAAGTAGTAGTAGCGTTTACGGATTAAACAAAAAAATTCCCTTTGAAACCAGTGATAATGTAGACCATCCCATTAGCCTATACGCAGCCAGTAAAAAAAGTAATGAGCTTATGGCGCATACCTATAGCCACCTTTACGATTTTGCTACTACAGGCTTGCGTTTTTTTACGGTCTATGGCCCATGGGGAAGACCAGATATGGCCATGTTCCTCTTTACCGACGCTATACTTCACAACAGACCGATCAAAGTATTCAATAACGGCCAAATGGAACGCGATTTTACCTATATAGATGATATTGTTGAGGGAGTTGTACGTATCGTTGAAAAAGATACCAAAGATCGACTTACAGAAAATGAGAATTATAAATTGTATAATATAGGAAACAATAATTCAGTGAAATTGCTCGATTTTATCGAAGCCATTGAAAACAAATTGCAAATCAAAGCAAAACGGGAAATGTTACCTATGCAGCCTGGAGACGTAGCTAAAACATGGGCTAATGTAGATGCTTTGAAAAGGGATTACCACTATAGCCCAAATACTTCTATTAAAGATGGAGTGTCCTCATATATAGAGTGGTATAAAGAATATTATTGAAATATGATCCATATAGTATTGCTTCAATTTCAGACTGAGTATCTATGCATATACCCTTTGGAATCTATATAAGTAATACTTAAATTCAAAAAGCACAGATTAAAGAGGAGTTACTATAATATAAAGCATTACGATCACTTTATAATCAGACAATTAATTTATCAATCTTAAATGCTAACATCACAAAATTCTACAATACCAAAAAATCTCTTTGAGTGAAAACCAAATTACAAAAGATTAAACTAAATGAACCCGCAAATATATGAGGTGGAAAATGCTATAAAAAATTTGTAAACAACCCTTAAATTTATCCTTAAAATAATAAATACCGCATCATCTATAATAAGTTAATTAATAATTCTAATAAACTTGTCCAACCTTGGGTTTTAGTAGTTTAATCAATAGAGAACATCGACAACAAGTGGTAAAAAAAAAATTACTATTCCTCCATTATCATGAAGTAATAAGGTCAAAACTTAAAACCCTCTTTCTGATAAATAGTTTAAGATAACTTGCCGTTTGAGATGCTTGAAACCACCCTTAATAATACATTGTTTACATAAATTTAATTATGTTTTACATCTTAAACCTTCACAAAATATTTTATATAAATAGTTTTTTATAAAATTTAAGAATTATTTTCGTCTTTCTACTTTATAACTATAATAACCATCTATGAAACTTGAAAAATTACGAATTGGATTAATTGTTGACGATTTCAAGGTTTACAATTGGATTTTCGAGGTGATTTCTCAAATTTCAAATTCCAATGATTTTAACCTTAAATTGGTGATATTAACAAACGAAATTCCGAAAAATAAAAAAAAGAATCTCCTATTTCAAAAATTCATGAAGTATGACCAACAAAAGTATTCACTAAATCAAGATGCTTTTGAAATAAAATCCCTGTTAGATATAAAAGAAATTTCGAATGTTGAATCTATAAAATTAACAATTAAAGATGATGAATTCATACCCTCAGAGCTAAACAAATACACAGTCCCCGAGCTTGACATATTACTTAAATTTGATTCAAGTTCTTTTATTCAACAGTTTGTAAAATTCACCAATTACGGGGTATGGACATATTATTTTGGTGAACACAATGGACTTCAACCAATACTTTATGGGGTACAAGAATTTTTAGAAAATAAAAATGTCACTAAAATAACGTTATCAGCTTGGATCAACCGTATTGAACCAAAGGAGGTTATATTATTTAATTCTTATTCTAAAACTGATAAGAATAGTTTACATCGCAGTTTAAATAATTCGTTATGGAAAACTGTATCTTTTATTCCTAGAAATTTAAAAGAACTATATCAATTGGGACCATCAGAATTTTATAGTAAAAAGAATCAAATGAATTCTGCTCCAATTATATTTTATGATAAACCTTATAAAATCCCCAACACCCTAAACCTTTGCAATTCCATTTTACACCATATAAGTAGGAAAATTGAGTTGAAAATAACAGATCATTTTAATTTTCATCAATGGATAGTGCTGTTTAGGTTAAATAAAAACACAGATATCTCTACTACCCTTTTTGAATTTAAAAGAATAACCCCTCCGAAAGATCGGTTTTGGGCTGATCCATTTGTTGTTTATAAAGACAATACCTATTATATCTTTATTGAAGAACTGAAATATGATAAAAACAAAGGAACGATCGTACTAATTGAAATGAATGAAAAAGGGGAGTACAAGGAGCCAAAACCCATTTTGGAGAAGGATTACCATCTCTCCTATCCATTTATAATTGAAGACTCAGGCAAATATTACATGATTCCGGAAACCAAAGAAAATAAAACAGTTGAAATATATGAATGTGAGAATTTCCCATTAAAATGGACCTTCAAAGAAATACTATTTAATAATATTGAAGCAGTAGATTCTACCATATTAAAACATAATGGAAAGTATTGGTTATTTACTAATATCAAAGAAAATAGCGGAACATTTACGTCAGATGATGAACTTTTCCTTTTCTATTCCAATTCTCTAATTAATGGAGATTGGATTCCCCATCCTCAAAATCCAATCGTTTCTGATGTTAGATACGCAAGACCAGCCGGTAAAATAATTCAACGTGAAGGTCGCTTATACAGACCTGCTCAGAATTGTTCGAAACATTATGGTTATGGAATCCACATGCTTGAAATAACCATTCTAAACGAAGAAAGTTACCATGAGATTAAGATTAATGAAATTTTACCAAATTGGGAGGAGGATTTAATTTCAACCCATACTATTAATAATGAAGCTAATATTACTGTGATTGATGCGAAAATTAAGAGAAGTAATCTATAAATTCAACTTATATTTTAGAAAAGTTATTTTAGGTCATTAATTAAAAAAAAATAAAAGCTAATAGACGACATGTAAATGTTAACCATAATAATTTAGGCTTCCCAAAAAATCCGTCGTGAGGGTCTAAAATGGAACCGGAAGCTGAGTATCGCAATATAAATCTCAGACATATGCATAAGTAACGGTTGGTAATACGTGTAAAGCAGCCCTTGGAAGCACCTTCACAGCTCGAAGAGTGCTACAAAATGGACTTTATGAGGATACGCTTATTGATAGTAGTAAAGTTCGTATATTTAATGCAAATTACGCCTGTAACCGTGAACCTAACGCCATTGATGCAGGACTGTCGTATCCATCATTGGCGGTCAATGTAACCTTGGAGAACCTGAAAGAAGATACAGGGACTCCCAAATATATAAGATGTGATAACGGAACGGAATTTATCTCATAGACATCTATGAACTGGTGTAAAATGAACTTTATAGAAATCAAATACACCCTGTAGGCTTCCCCCTACCAATTAGAAATTGTTGAAAAAATTCACTTCATCGGATTTTATTAGGACTTAACATAAAAAACAAAACATTGTCGCAAGTTTTCAACATCTTTGATTTTCAAAATCAATATCAATGGATTTAAAAAATATCGGTCTTAATGCCGAATATCATATTTTAGTTACAGGTGGAGCCGGTTTTATAGGTTCCAATCTTTGTGAAACCCTCTTAGAAAATGGAAACAAAGTAACATGCTTAGATAATTTTGCCACTGGAAAACGCGAAAACATTACCCATTTACAAGGAAATTCAAGGTTTACATTAATAGAGGGAGATATTCGCAATTTAGAAGATTGCAAAAAGGCCTGTCTTGGTGTAGATTATATTTTGCATCAAGCTGCTTTGGGATCGGTTCCTAGATCCATAAAAGATCCTATTACCAGCAATGAGGTTAACGTATCTGGATTTTTAAATATGTTGGTGGCTGCAAGGGACGCTAAGGTTAAACGTTTTGTATATGCAGCAAGTTCCTCAACCTACGGGGATTCAGTGGGGCTACCAAAAGTAGAAGAGGTAATAGGGAAACCGCTATCCCCCTATGCCATCACTAAATACGTAAACGAATTGTATGCGGAAATATTTAGTAAGACTTACGGTTTAGAAACCATAGGATTGCGTTATTTCAATGTTTTTGGACGGAAACAAGATCCTAATGGGGCCTATGCAGCCGTTATCCCAAAGTTTGTAATGCAATTAATGGAACATAAATCTCCTTTGATTAATGGGGACGGCTCCTATTCCAGGGACTTTACTTATATAGATAATGTACTACAAATGAACCTAAGAGCCATCGTTAGTACTAATCCAGAAGCCATAAATACCGTTTATAATGTAGCTTATGGAGACCGCACTAATTTAAATGAATTGGTTTCTTTGTTAAAGAAGTATTTGGCTGAGTTTGACCCCAAAATTGCAGAGGTAGAGATTAGCTACGGCCCCAACAGACAGGGAGATGTCCCCCACTCTTTGGCATCTATTGATAAAGCGAAAAATTTACTGGGATATAACCCACAATTTAATATTGAAAAAGGTTTAAAAGAAGCCATTCAGTGGTATTGGTCTAACTTAAAATAATAAATAGATTATAGCATGAATTTAACCGTAATAGGCACAGGATATGTCGGTTTGGTAAGCGGTACTTGTTTTTCTGAAATGGGAAATGCAGTTACCTGCATAGATGTAGATACCAAAAAAATTGAAGATCTTCAACAAGGAATAATTCCAATATACGAACCGGGATTAGAGGCCATGGTTGCAAGGAATATAAAAAACAAGACCTTATATTTCAGCGTAGACCTAAGTTCTCATTTAGAAAAATGTGATATTGCTTTTATTGCCGTAGGTACTCCTATGGGCGAGGATGGTTCGGCAGATTTAAAATACGTATTGCAGGTTGCACAAGAAATTGGGCAGCATATGACCCACAGCCTTATTGTGGTGAATAAATCTACCGTTCCCGTGGGCACGGCAGATGAGGTAAAAGCCACCATTCAGAAGGAACTAGACAAACGGAAGCTTACCCTTGATTTCCATGTGGTATCTAATCCAGAATTCCTTAAGGAGGGCGATGCTATTAATGATTTTATGAAACCAGACAGGGTAGTCGTTGGAGCAGATAATGATGAAGCTGCACAAAAAATGAGAACCCTTTACAGTCCCTTTTTCAGAAGCAGCGCGGATCGCCTGATTCAGATGGACGTGCGTTCGGCTGAAATGACAAAATATGTAGCCAATGCAATGCTGGCTACTAAAATTTCCTTTATGAACGAAATTGCCAATATCTGTGAATTGGTGGGGGCCGATGTCAATAAGGTACGTATAGGTATAGGGTCGGACAGTAGAATAGGCTATAGCTTTATCTATCCGGGTTCAGGCTACGGAGGGTCTTGCTTCCCCAAGGACGTAAAAGCCTTAAAAAGGACGGCAGAACAACATGGGTATACCGCCCGACTCATTACCTCCGTTGAAGACGTAAATGATAGCCAAAAATTAGTCATTGCGCACAAAGTAACCAAAAAATTTGGAGCGGATTTAAGGGGGAAAACCTTTGCGGTATGGGGCTTGGCCTTTAAACCAGAGACCGATGATATGCGAGAGGCACCTTCAATTTATGTTATTAAAGATTTGGTAGAACGAGGAGCTAAAATACAGGCGTATGACCCTAAAGCAATGAAAGAGGCAGCGCACTTCTATTTAAAGGACTTAGAAGGAGTCTCGTATCATAACTCAAAATATGAAACACTACAAAATGCGGATGCTATGATCTTGCTTACCGAATGGAAAGAATTTAGATCTCCAGATTTTGAAGAATTAAAGACTCAATTGAAATCCCCAGTTATTTTTGACGGTCGCAACCAATACAATGACGTTCTTATGAAAGAGAAAGGGTTTGAATATTACCAAATTGGGAAAAATAATTAATACAACCATTAGCATTAAAAAGATATGAGCCACATCAAGATTGCAGTTATTGGATTAGGGTATGTAGGTCTACCCTTGGCGCGTTTGTTCGCCACTAAGTATCCTACTATTGGTTTCGATATAAATGAGAACCGAATAAAAGAACTTAGGTCCGGAAAAGACAACACCTTGGAAGTGGAGGATGATGTTTTACAAGCGGTTTTGAGTGATAGCCCAAAGATGGACAGTGGTTTGTTTTGCACCAATCAGCTCAAGGACATTGCGGATTGCAATTACTATATTGTTACAGTACCTACCCCGGTAGATAGTACCAATAGACCTATATTAATTCCTTTGTACAAGGCCAGCGAAACGGTGGGGCAAGTACTTAAAAAAGGAGATGTGGTAGTTTATGAATCTACCGTTTACCCCGGAGTTACCGAAGATGAGTGTGTTCCTGTTCTGGAAAGGATAAGCGGACTAAGGTATAACAAAGACTTTTTTGCGGGCTATTCCCCAGAGAGAATCAATCCTGGAGATAAGGAACATACCGTAGAAAAAATTTTAAAAGTGACCTCTGGCTCTACCCCTGAAATTGGCAAGCAGGTAAACGATTTATATGCCTCGGTCATTACTGCAGGTACGTTTTTGGCTACAAGTATTAAAGTAGCAGAAGCGGCCAAGGTCATTGAAAATTCACAGCGTGATATCAACATTGCCTTTGTAAACGAATTGGCGAAGATATTTAATCTAATGGGAATAGATACCCATGATGTACTGGAAGCAGCAGGGACCAAATGGAATTTCCTTCCCTTTAAACCAGGATTGGTGGGAGGGCATTGTATAGGAGTTGATCCTTATTATCTAGCTCAAAAAGCACAAGAATATGGCTACCACCCCGAAATTATTTTGGCAGGAAGACGAATGAACGATGGGATGGGGAAATATGTAGCCTCGGAAGTGGTTAAACTTATGGTACAAAACGATATAAAAGTAAAGGGATCCCATATCCTTAGCCTGGGAATTACCTTTAAGGAAAATTGTCCCGATGTACGGAATACCAAGGCGGTAGATGTCATTAAAAACCTAAAAAGTTATGGTGCTAACCTAAGTGTTTACGATCCATGGGCCTCCCCTGAGGAAGTTGCCCACGAATATGGGCTAGAAACCTCCAAAAACCTTCCAAAAGAAAAATTCGATGCCATTGTTTTAACAGTTGCCCATAAGGAATTCTTAGATTTAGATTTAAAATCCATGCTAAAACCAGACGGGGTGCTTTATGATGTAAAAGGTGTTTTAAAATCTAAGGCCAACAAAAGCCTATAAGTCCCAATTTTTTTATGAAAAACTCTAATGATCCACGTGTTAATATAGATAGTAATGGTGCTACCTATAAAATTCTATAATTTAAAAAGCTATAACAGGTAGGTGAAATACTATAAGTATAAAACTTCGGCTTGTATTAAAATATTATCAAATAAAGACGCTTTATTGATTAATTGAGTATTTCATGAAAAAACATAAAATTGCTTTCCTTATTAATTCCCTTTCTTCGGGTGGGGCAGAAAGAGTATTGACGACTTTGGTAAATAATTTGATAACGTCGTATGAAATTACCATTATAACCTTTCACAATATCGCTCCTTTCTATGATTTGCATAAAAATGTTAAACATATCCATTGCCTTGACAAATATGAACCCAGTTCGAATTTTTTTGAAGCGATTAAAAACAATTATTTACTATTAAGAAAAATAAACGATATCAGTAGGGAAAATAATTTTGAATTAATGATCAACTTTATGACTACCGCCAATGTATTGGGAACATGTATTGGGAAATTAAATTGTATACCTGTTATAATCAGCGAAAGGACCAATCCTTATCATCAGGAAATTCCAAAACTATGGAGCGTATTAAGACTCATCAGCTATCGCTTTTCAAGTATACTAGTTGTTCAAACAGAAACAATTAAAAAATTTTTTATTGGTAAGGTAAATGAAAATAAATTACGGATTTTACCGAATCCTATTTCAAATGAGCTTACGAACAATAGAACCTTAGTCCACCATTCTCAAAAGAAAAATATAATTTTAAGTGTGGGTCGCTTAACCTCTTTAAAAGCTCATGCTATATTGATAAGAGCTTTCGCTTTAACAAAATATAACAATTGGGAATTATGGATTGCAGGCGATGGACCTGAATATAATAACCTAGACAATTTGATCACAGAATTAAATCTAAGTGATCATGTGAAATTATTAGGTTTGGTAAAAGATATCCACACCCTTTATAACACAGCAAAAATATTCGCTTTTAGCTCTACCTATGAAGGCTTTCCCAACGCATTGATAGAAGCCATGCACTTTGGCTTAGCCTGCGTATCTACAGATTGCCCAACAGGACCGGGAGAGCTCATCAAGGACGGAGAAAATGGATATTTGGTTCCTATTAATAATCCCGATCAAATGAGTAATAAATTAAATTCACTCATGCTTAACCCATCCAAAATTGAATCTTTTGGAGAAAAAAGTATTATTACCGTTCAACAATTTGAAGAGGAAAATGTAATTGGTCAATGGAAGTACATCATTAATTCTTTATTAAAATCATAGCTTCCTCAATTATACACATAACCAAAAATGGAAATGTTTTTTAAAAATCGTTTTCACTCAATAAAAAGTTAAGAGATGAATTCACAAATTATTAAAGATCAAATAATATCAACACATCCATTAATTAGTGTTATAGTCCCTGTGTATAACGTTGGGAATTACCTAAATCGTTGTATTGAAAGCATATTGAATCAAAATTATAAGGAATTGGAACTAATTCTTATAGATGACGGCTCCACGGATAATAGCGTTGAAATTTGTAAACAATATGTTGAATTAGACCAAAGAGTAAAACTATTTCAACAAAACAATCAAGGCTCCAGTATTGCCAGAAATACAGGACTTCTAAATACTACCGGTGAATATATATCATTTGTAGATAGTGATGATTGGATACTACCCGAAATGCTGGAATCAATGATAGAATATGCAATCAATAATGACTTAGCTGTAGTGGAATGTGAATCCATTAAAAGTACAGATTCTAATATTGATAAAATAATTTCTGAAAAACTTTTTGAATTTAAGACCGAAACGAATGAAGAAGCATTAGCACGAATCATTGAAAATCAGAAATTTGCAGTTTGGAGAAGAATTTATAGTAAGAAAATAATTGGAAATTTGAAATTTATACCTTACAAATTACATCAAGACGTATTTTTTACAATTGACATTTTAAAGAAAATTAAGCATCAAGGATACATAAAAACGCCATTCTACTGCTACAACGTGGAAAACATAAGTATAATCCGAAGTCCTTATAGCCAAAAAAAATTGGATGCAATTGACGCTACCTTTTATGTTCTCAATGAAACTAAAGATTTTAATAATAATATTAAAATCAATGCAAAAAAACATGTGATTCAGCAGTTAATGTATCATTACCATGAGTTGTATTCCCATGATAATTTAGACCCTCACTATAAAGTGCGAATTCTCATAAAAAATGAGATTTCAAAAGCTTTAAGCCTACAAAGTTGGTCTACCTACGGCCTTTTAATAAAATATTTGCCATTTAAAGTCTATCGTGTTTTCCTCCGAATAAATGAATTCCGTATCTCTTCTCAGATTTACTTAATAAAACTGCTACGTTAAAATTATGTCACGAGTAAGAAATACACTTCAAAATGCCAAGGTTAGCGTACTTTTTCATGTTCTATTTATTTTTACGCAATTTTTCGCACGAAAAGTATTCCTAGACCATCTTGGAGACGAATTTATTGGACTTACCTCTACCCTTCAAAGTATACTAGGCTTTTTAAACTTAGCCGAACTGGGAATTGGAACTGCAGTTGGATACACTATGTACAAACCCATTTTCAATAAGGATCACAAGGAACTAAATGATCTTATCACTTATTTTGGCTATTTATATAAAAAAATCGGGCTAATTTTAATTGGATCAAGCATAATCCTAGCTGCATTCTTTCCAATTATTTTTGATGAACTTACTATAAACCTAGGTATAGTTTACTATGCCTTTTTCGCCTTACTGACTAATGCCTTGTTAGGATATTTTTTCAATTATCATCTTTTTCTATTGCAAGCGGATCAAAAAGCATATATCGTAGAAAAATATGCCCAAAGTTTTACAATTTCTAAAATCCTATTGCAATGTTTATTTGTATTTTATCTGCAAAGCTTCTTTATTTGGATTACCCTAGAATTAATCAGTTCTATTTTATTTTCATTTTATTTAAGAAAGCAAATTGCAAAAGAATATCCCTGGTTGATTATTTCCAATAAAATTCAAAACAAGGATATTAAAAAATTTCCATTGTTACTTCAAAAAATAAAACAAATTAGCGTCCATAAATTGGGTACTTTTGTCAGCAGCGGCACTGACAATATATTAATTTTTAAATATATAAGTATTGAAAGCGTAGCTTATTATGGTAATTACATGCTAATTATAAGCAATTTAACCGCACTTATTATGAAATTATTTTCTGGGACCAATGCCAGTGTAGGTAATTTGGTAGCGGAGAATGATCCTGCGAACATTAAAAAAGTGTTTTGGGAATTTATGGCATTACGATTTTTTATTGCAAGTTTGTCTACACTTGCAATATTAAAGTTGTTAGATCCTTTTATATCCTTGTGGTTAGGTTCGCAATATATTTTAGAAAGTAGCACTTTAATCTTTTTTTCAATTAACTTTTTTATCCTTCAAGTTAGGCAACCGGTTGATGTTTTTATTCAGGCTTATGGTCTATATCAAGATATATGGTCGCCAATAACACAAAGTATAATAAACTTGGTCTTTTCTATTATACTGATAAATATATATGGAATAACAGGAGTTTTAATGGGCACAACTATAAGCCTAATATTAATAATTATGATTTGGAGACCCTACTTTGTTTTCACCCAAGGGTTTAAAAGGGATATTAGGGAGTATATAGTAGGATTCTTAAAACTCATTCTTTCAGCCATGATAACCCTGGTAACGGTAAATTATCTATCTGAACAGTTTTATAATATAACTATTGAAACGTGGTTTCATTGGTTGCTAATGTCCTTAAAAATTATTGCTCTTTCGGTAATTATTAATTTTGTGATAATGTATGTCCTAAATAAAGGTTTTAGAGATGTGGTGAAGAGAATGCTTCATTTGATGCTTAAAAAAAGAAAAAAGAACGAGGGTTAATATATTAATTAGATACAGACATTGTTTCCTTATATGAAAATATTAAAATATATTATTCTAAGCCTTTTTATTCTAAACATACCTACCGCGGTTTTGACATATCAAAGTGCGGGAATTGCAAGTTTAATCAGTTATCTTTCTTTTATTTTATTAATTGCTTATTATATTTTAAGTAATAAAACAAAATTGAACTTATGGATGATTGTTATCGGTCTCCTTTTTTTTAGTATCTCCAGTATAGTTAATGATAAATACATACCTGAAGAAACCAAAGATTTTATAATGTTTATCATAAAATATTTCATTACAGTGATCTGTGGCTACGAACTGCTTAAAAACACTACTACAAGGGAAATAACTTTATTTTTGTGCCTTGGGGCTTTGACCATCCTGATGCAAATATTATTATTTAACAATCCCTTGATCGATTATGGGCGCTACAGTGGCTTTTACTTAAACCCGAATGTAGCAGGTTTCATTTGCCTGGTTGGGTATGGAATGTCCTTTGCCAATCAAAATAAGAACTTTCGGCTATTCCTACAAATTGTATTCACCATAATGGGACTGCTTACCTTTTCGCGAACTTTTATTCTTCTTTGGTTGTTAACCAACCTTATCTCTATAAAAATTGACATCAAAAATTCCCGAGTTCTTTTATATGGCTTTGGGCTACTAACTGCTTTTGTGATTTTCGGTGAGTTTTTACCAGTAAAGAATCCCAGGTTAGATCAAATGAGTGCTATTCTCAAGGGAGAAAAAGTAAAAACTACTGAAATAAATGAAGATTCCAGGACAGAGACTTGGAGCCTATATTACGATGCACTTTTAGATCACCCAATTTTAGGAAATGGTTACAATAGCTTTAGTGGAGAATCCTCCATCTCAAGTGTGGGAGTACATAATTCATTTCTAAAAATTTGGGGAGAGGCAGGAATTTTCGTTTTTATTTTATTTATAATCATGTATTTATTAATGATAAAACAATCTTTACAGCTATTTGAAGAATCCCCTCACCTATTCCTAATTGTTATTGCCGTCATCCTATTTTTGACCACGAACCATAATTTTTTTGATAATGGTTATATATTGTTTATTTCCATGTGGATACAGGCTGAAATAAGCAAACATAAAATTGAAGAACAATCAACTGAAATAATATCAGAATAAAAGAATTAAAATTTCCTTACCAAAAAAGCTATGTGCGGAATCTATATTACCAATATCCCATTTTCAATTCAAGAAATTAATGATAAATTGAAATCTATTGAATATCGTGGACCCGATAATTTAGGGATTCTTAAGAAGAAGTCGGTAACCCTTGGTCACTTAAGGTTATCGATACTAGATTTAGACCACAGGTCGGACCAACCTATGCAATTTGATGAACTTTACATTACCTATAATGGGGAGATTTATAATTTTTTGGATCTTAAGAATGAATTATCTCAACTAGGTCATAAATTTAAAACAACTTCCGATACAGAAGTCTTGTTAATTGGATATAAAGAATGGGGAGCGGGCATACTCCAAAAAATTAATGGAATGTTCGCTTTTTGTATCTATGATAACTCTAAACAGACGCTATTTTGTGCACGAGATAGAATTGGGGTTAAACCATTTTATTATTTCTGGGAAGACGGCATATTTGAAATTTGTAGTCAGCTAAGGCCACTTTCATCCAAAAAGGAAATAAATAAAGAGGCCGTTTCCATTTATCTGGATTGTGGTTATGTTCCAAGTCCATATTCCATATTAGATGGTATTCATAAACTCCCTCCTGGCCACTATATGGAAATTGACATTCCCTCTAAAAAAATGACAATTACAAATTATTGGGACTTAAACAAAGTGAAAATACGTAAAATTCCCTATTCTCAAGCAAAAACGGAACTCCATAAATTATTGACTGATGCTGTTAAAATCAGATTACAATCCGATGTCCCAATCGGTTCTTTCCTCTCAGGGGGTATTGATTCTGCTTTGATTTCCTCCATTGCAGGTAAAATATCCAACACCCCAATAAACACTTTTTCCATAGGTTTTGATGACCCTAAATTTGATGAAAGTAAAGTAGCTGAAAAATTTACCACTTATATTAAGTCAAAACATAAAACCACTATTTGTACTGCGAAAGATTCGTTAAATCTACTTCCTAAACTAATCGAAGTTTATGATGAGCCTTTTGCGGATGATTCGGCCCTACCCTCACTATTATTAAATTCAGTTACCAAACCCTATGTTACCGTTGCTCTGTCTGGGGATGGAGGAGATGAAAGCTTTTTAGGTTACAACCATTTTGAATGGGTAATGAAATACAAGTGGATATTTAAAATCCCTTTATTTATACGGAAAATGCTGTCCCATTCTTTCTTTATGAAAATTATTGGAAAAGGTTCTAAGGCAGCAACTGAAATATTAGCAACGGATAATTTAAACAACTATATCTCTAAAGTTTTTGTAGGCTTTGACTCCTTAAATAAAGAAAGAAACCTAAAATGGTTGAGCCATTATAAAGGATATACTAAATGGTCTAATGACCCAATACAAAAGACCGCAGACCTCAATATCAAATTATGGTTAGAAAATGACAGTAATGTTAAAGTAGATCGTGCCAGTATGGCCTACTCTGTAGAGGTTAGGAGTCCATTTCTAGATTATCGGATTGTAGAGTTTGCAAGGAGTCTCCCTATTTCCTTTCGATATCAAAAAAATAATAGAAAGCGAATCTTAAGAGATATTTTGGAAGAGTACATCCCGAAATCCGTTTTTAATCAACCTAAAAAAGGATTTTCCGTTCCCCTAGGAGATTGGATCGCAGTTGAATTAAAAGATGAAGTTCTTAGAATATTATCCGATGAATTTCTCAATACGGTGCCAAATCTTGATGTTTCAAAATTCAAATATCAATTAAATCAACATATGGAAGGAAACCGAATTTATTTTACTAATATATGGAAGGTTTTTATTTATGGTAAATGGTGTGAGGAATTTGGGTTCTATGACTTTAATTGAAAAACTAGATAATCCTTAACATTACAACTTTTAGTTTAATATTATAAATGAAAAAATCCAAAACAAAAATAGCGTTTATATTACCTTCTTTGAGTGCCGGAGGAGCAGAACGTATATTATCTTTTTTGGCACAAAATGTAAACAAGGATTATTTTGATTCCCAGTTATTGGTCATTGGACACGACACGGATACAGCATATTGCACTAAGGGTACAAAAACATCCTTTTTAAACAAAAAGAGAGTTCTATTTGGCATTCCTTCCATCTTTTTATTTCTAAAAACAAACAAACCAGATCTTGTCCTTAGCTCTATTGGGCATCTAAATACTGTTTTCGGTTTAATGGCGCCCTTCTTTCAAAACAGTAAATTTATAATTAGGGAGGCCAGTGTAATAAGTGAAATGGGGAAGTTTTCCAACTCCAGTAAACTATATGGTTTTCTTGCCAAGATTGCCTATAATCACATAGACGCAGTAGTATGTCAATCCGAGGATATGGCCATAGATTTTAAAAAAATCTATAATATTCCGAAAAATAAAATTACAGTAATCAATAATCCAATAACAGAACTATTCCCTTTAAAGGAAAAGAACAGCGATGATGACGTAATAAAGTATATAACAGTTGGACGCCTTAGTAAAGAAAAAGGTCATGATCGACTATTAAACATTCTGGCCAAGCTGCCACATTCATTTCATTATACTATTGTTGGTAGTGGACCCGAAGAAAATGAAATTAAAAAAACAATAGTAGCCTTAGCTTTAACGAAATTTATTACCCATATCCCATTTACTAATGAAATTGGGAAAGTGCTCAGTAAAAACGACCTGTTTTTACAAGGTTCTTATGTAGAAGGCTTTCCTAATGCCGTCTTAGAAAGTTGCGTGGTGGGCACACCTGTAATTGCCTTTAATGCCCCTGGCGGAACTAAGGAAATAATAAGAGATGGAATTAATGGGTATTTAGTATCCAATACAGAGGAATTTACTTCAAGGCTTTTATCTTTTAACAAGGATAAATGGGAACCGAAAACAGTTAGGGACACTGTAATTCAAAAGTTTAATACTCAAGAAATTTTAAAGCAATATGAAAATTTATTTCTATCGCTTATTAAGAATTAATTATCAAAAAAAAATATATGTGCGGAATATACGGGACTACTCTTAATTATGGACAAAAAGTGTTTGATAAAAAACTCAAACGCATTGATTTTAGGGGCCCTGATTTTACGGGCATACAATCTTATAAAACGGAATATAATACCGTTACTTTTGGCCACAACCGACTTGCCATTTTAGATTTAGATGCCAGATCTAATCAGCCATTTACTTATTCTGAAGGAATTCACATAGTTTTTAATGGGGAAATCTACAATTACCTTGAAATTAAAGCTATCCTTGTAAACCAAGGACACACTTTTAGAACTACTAGTGATACGGAGGTGATATGTGCAGCCTATTTGGAATATGGGGAAAATTGTGTTGAACACTTTAACGGAATGTTCGCCTTTGTCATTTACGATGAAAAGCAGCAATTATTTTTTGGCGCAAGGGATCGTTTAGGTCAAAAACCCTTCTATTATTACCATTCTGGAACCGAATTTGAATTCGCGAGCCAAATCTCCGCCATTAGATTAGAGCATAAAAATCTATCTATTTCTAACAAAGCAATTTCCAATTATATGGTATGGGGCTATATTCCTGATCCAGACTCCATTTTTACGGAAATAAAGAAACTACCTCCAGGACATTCATTTACCTACCACCTACCCTCAGGAGGGTTTAAACAACACAAATATTGGGATATAGATTATAAAGGCCAAAATATTTTTCAAGGAAGTTATGAAGATGCCCAAGAAGAATTGGAAGTGCTTTTGACGGATGCAGTAAAAAAAAGAATGATCGCAGATGTTCCCTTGGGGATATTTCTATCTGGGGGAATTGACTCTTCTTTAGTTGCTGCCCTAGCCTCTAAAAGTACTGACAAAGTAAAAACCTTTTCGGTGAAATTTAATACCAAAAGTGTGGATGAAAGCTTATATGCCCAAGAGGTGGCAAAACATTTGGGTACAGACCATCATACCATTGAGTGTAATTATGAGGAAGGTTTAGATATTATAAAGAACATAAGCCATTATTACGATGAACCCTTTTCAGATTCATCCGCAATACCCTCTTTATTACTGGCTAAGCATACTAAAAAACATGTTACTGTAGCTCTTTCTGGCGATGCTGGGGATGAAAGTTTTTTAGGATATCATCGTTATAATTGGATGAGTATTGCCGAAAAATTCTATAAAATCCCAGGATTTTTACGGCCTCTAATAACTGGGCCCATGGGGGCAATCCCTTCTTATAAGAGCAATGTGGTCGCGAATGTCCTAAAAAGTAAATCCTTAAATGATGCGTATATAAAAATGATGGTGGGCGGTACCAACGGGGAATGGTATCACCGCCCCGAACACGATATTATTGAACCGTATAGGGATTATTTGTACCACAACAATAAGAATATTTACGAGCGTATTTCAGACTTCGATTTAAAAACCTATCTAAACGGAGATATTAATACCAAAGTAGATCGCGCAACCATGGCGTACAGTCTGGAGGCTAGATCACCCTTCCTAGATTATCGGGTAGTAGAATTTGGAAGGTCCCTGCCTACCTCGTATAAGTTTCTGAAAAACAACCAAAAAAGAATTCTAAAGGATATTTTATACAAACACGTGCCAAAAGAATTATTTAATAGACCAAAAGCAGGGTTTACCATGCCCTTGGCAGAATGGTTTAGATCCGAGCTTAAGGAATATGTTTTAGACGAACTTAGTACGGAGGGTTTAAAAGAGATTCCGGGAATACACATTGGGAAGGTTCAAACTATTATCAAACAGCATATGGCACATAAAGCTAATGGGTCATATACTATTTGGAAATTATTAGTTTTAAAACAATATTTAAATTCTATTAATTAAATCAGGTTATTTTTATTAAATCGCAAATAATGAGCCTAATCCAACGTTATCTCATTAGAACTGTGATTGAAAATCATTATAAATAATAAGTCATATGAAACGTGCTAATCTAAGTATTTTAGCAATTACCTTGGGCAGTGGGGGAGCAGAGAAAGTGATCAGTCTTTTATTAAAAAAATTAGTTTTGGATTATAACGTTACCTTGATATTAATGTATAACAATATCCATTTCACTATCCCGGAAGGAGTGAATACCATTGTTTTATGCCCTACCTCTTCTAGGGAAAGACCCTTCTATATAAGGTTCTTTGATTCTATTTCTTTTATTTTTAGATATAATAGGATTATTAGAGAGGAAGGGATTTCTTACGCAGTATCCTTTTTAGCACTTCCTAACCTAATGAATGGAGTAATTTCCAAATTAAATCCTTCGGTTAAGACCTACATAAGCGAAAGAGGATTTCCTTCAAAGAATACAACCCATAAAATTTCATTTTATATTTCAAAATTCTTTTATCCTCTATTATATAATAAATGTTACAAATTATTTTCAAATTCCATTCATATAAATAAGGACTTAAAGGACAATTTTAATATTAAAATCCCTATGGAGGTGATTTATAATCCTATAGAAATTCCGGAGAAAATTATTGTTCCAGAATCCTTGAAATTAAGTGCATCGGGATTAAAAATTATTACAGTTGGCAGTCTTAATGAAAATAAAAATCACATTATTATTCTCAAGGCAATTGCCTCACTAGGTGAAAAATACAGTCTCACTATTGCGGGGACAGGTAATTTACAAGCCACCCTTAAAGAAAATTCTGCTCAACTCGGGCTAAACGGAAATGTAAACTTTACCGGATTATTGAAAGATGTGAACAGTTATCTGCTTCAAGCAAATTGCTTTGTTTTATCTTCTTTTAACGAGGGGTTTCCTAATGCATTGTTAGAGGCTATGAGCATAGGACTACCTTGTATATCCACTAATTGTCTTTCCGGGCCGTTAGAAATACTAAATGATAATATAGAAATTGAAATACCTAAATCCGAATTCTATAAAGCTGAATTTGGAATATTAATAAATTCAGATGATGAAATAGGTTTGGCCAAAGCTCTTAAATATTTAAATACAAATCCTACAGAAAGAGTACGGTACAGCAAAAAAAGCTTGGAAAGGGCAAAAAGATATAACATAGATAATATTTATAATGAATTTAGGGAATTCATTCAAAATTAAAAAAGACAACTAATGTGCGGAATAAATGGTTTTGTAACGCAAAACAATATAACATCTAATAAATTATTAGAGTTGATAAGAGGAATGAATGATTCAATTATTCATCGCGGACCTGATGATGACGGTGTTTTTACGGAGTCCCATAAAGACTTTAGCATTGCTATGGGAATGAGAAGGCTTTCAATCATTGATCTACACTCGGGTAAACAACCTATATTTTCTAATGATCAACAAATAGTAATCGTTTTTAATGGTGAAATATATAACTACCTAAAAATTAGGCAAGAACTTATTGGTAAGGGTGTACAATTTAAAACAAATAGTGACACCGAAGTAATTCTAAAATTATACGAAGCGGAGGGGATTTCTTCCTTTAACAAATTGGATGGCATGTTTGCCTTTAGTATATACGACAAAAGAATAAATAAAATTTTTATTGCAAGAGATTTTTTTGGTGAGAAACCACTATACTATACCCAAAGTGGACAAAAATTTATATGGGCATCTGAGCTCAAATCCCTAATCAAAAAATTAAAGTCCAAACCTGATATTTCCCCAATTGGTTTAAACCACTTCCTTCGATTAACCTATATTCCAGCCCCTCATTCCATCTATAAAAATATATTTAAACTTGAGGCAAATCATTATCTGGAATATGATATTAATTTGAAAAAATATCATATTTATTGTATAGAAGAGGAATTTAAAACGGAGAAAAACAATATTGATTTTAAAACCGCCAAAGTACAAACAGAGAAACTAGTTAGGGAATCTGTAGAAAGTCGTTCTATTTCCGATGTCCCTATTGGCACCTTCCTTTCCGGTGGAGTAGACTCTTCAGTGGTTTCATTATGTCTTTCCCAAATGAAGGAGGAGAGAATTAACACATTCTCCATAGGGTTTAAAAAAGGCTCATTTGACGAAACCGATAAATCACAACTAGTTGCCAAACAAATTAATAGTAAACATCATGAGTTCATCATTGGAGAGGACGATTTAAAGCATAATATTCATGAAATATTATTGAATTTCGACGAACCATTTTCGGATACAGCAGCGCTACCTACTTATTTAGTCTCCAAAAAGACAAGCGATCATGTAAAAGTTGCCCTTACCGGGGATGGAGGTGATGAGATATTTGGAGGATACAACAAGTATTATGTGGGAAAAATAAATAGTAGATATACTACATTAGTTCCCAAAACCCTACATAATTATGTTCTAAACTGCATCTCCCCACTTCTTACGACCAAAGATGACAAAAGAGGACGTAGGTTTAAAGCCAACAAAATGTTGAATACCGTAAACTACGAGGGAAATTATTATTGGGATATCATTTCTTTGGCAAATACCGAATCTCAATTAAAACCTTTACTTCAACCACACCTATTTAATGAAGGTATCTTTGATGAGTATAAGAATAAACTTAAAATCACCAAACCCAACTCCCTAACAGATTATCGGTTTATTGATAAAATCATTAGTTTGGAAGGTGGCATGCTGGCTAAAGTTGACAGGACCAGTATGCTCAATTCCTTGGAATGCAGAGCCCCTTTTTTAAATAAAAAATTATGGGATTTTGCCAACAGTCTGCCCGAAAGTTATTTAATGAAAGGCTGGAACAAGAAGTATATTTTAAAAGAGGCTTTTAAACACGAGTTTCCTGAAGGATTTCTTGACAAAAGCAAGCAAGGCTTTGGCTCTCCAGTGGGTGATTGGTTAAGATCTAGTCTTAGAAGGGAAATGGAATCGTATATAGAACCCACATTCTTGGTAACACAAAATATATTTCAAGTAAATTACGTGACCAACTTGGTAGAAGAACACCTGAGTGGTAAAAAGGATAGTACTTATAGAGTTTGGGCCTATTACTGTTTTCAAAAATGGTATTGCAACATTTATGAAAATATTTCCTAAAAAATATTTTTGATTGCCTTGGATAATTTTGTTTTGAAATTGAAAAAGACTTCTCTTAAAAAAGCAACAATTAGTAAGTAATCATTTCCTAATGTGGTAAAAGATTTGTAGTTTAAAATATGCCAAATAAAACAATAGGTATTAATATGTTAACTGTAATCCCCCGCTTAAATATAATTTAGACATCTATTCAATTTTAATGACGGAGACAATATGCGTAAAATAATTAATGTAACTATGAGCTTAATTGCTCAGGGCGATTACAAGTTTTTTTGGAATATATTTGTGAAAAAAATTTATTCGGTCGAAAATGCATTAGGATTTAGATTAGATTTGGAACATGGACTAAAAGCAAGAAAAGCTCTAATCCCTATCTCCATCAGAGAATCAATAGAAAGTGATAATAGTAATTTTTTGGATAACCGCACCACTGGTTTAATAGAAAGGTTAAACACCTGCTATGTGGCCGTAAATAAAGATGATGTACCGTGTTTTCGTTGTTGGTTAATTGATTCCTCTCAAAATCAAAAATTAAAAAGTTATTGGGGCTATACCTTCCCAACCCTTTCTAAAGATGAAATGCTAATTGAAAATGTATTTACTAACCCCAAATTTAGGGGATTAGGTATATTTCCTGCGGTACTATATCAAATATCGGACTTGGGTAAAAAATTGGGAGCAAAGCATACAATTTCTTTTGGAGAGATTAGTAACAAAAACACAACACGATCAATGGCATACGCCGGATTTAAACCATATACTTATAGACAGGTAAAATGGTTCTTGTTTAGAAAGCGGGTAACATTTTCAGATATCCCCGATTATCTAATGAAGGAGTACTTTCAAACCATAAAAGGAATTCAATAGTCATCATCTTAACACTACCTAGTTCTATACAAATCAACTATTCTCTGAGATTAAAATTAATGAGATTACAAATTTGACTTTCAGTTTTAATAGAACTACTTCCAAAGATATCTCCTCATGGATAATATAAACCCTTTCTTTACAAAAAGTTTTACAAATACTTGGCTAAAATATTTTGGAAACAATGACACTCCTTTAAGTTTTAACAGTATTACATCAGTTAAATTTTGAAAGATAACCGAAAGTTATTCTATTATAACATAGGAAAGAACATCACAAACGGTATGACTTACCAATTAAGAAATACTGAAAATGATTGTAGAGGCAAGGTTTTTCTTATTTATGATGTGTTGTCTCACTTTAAACTTTCAGAAAACATTAAAGATGATCATTCGTATTTAAAGGTTAAAAAAATAACCCAATATAAGGGGCATCTAACTAATTTAACCGGATATAAAAATTTTGAAGATTTCTTTTCCCGACATTTCTCTGCAAAAAGCAGATCCAATATTAAAAAATGGGACAAAAGACTAAAAACTAATTTTAACACTAACTTCAAAGTTTTTTATGGTACTATAAATTTGGAAGAATACAACCATAACTTTGATAATTTATTGAATCTAATTAAAAAGAGATGGAATGATCTGGGAATGGAAAATGACATTATAACAAACCAGGATTATTATAGAGAGTTATGTTATAATATGATTTTAGACCAAACAGCCTCATTGAATGTATTGTATGCAAATGATGAAATTGTAGCAACATCTATCTGTTTTGCTTCTAAAAAAGAACTTTATTTCGCGATTACCACTTTTGATATTGATTTTCGTAAATACAACTTAGGCCATTTATTGATTATGTACATTATGGACTGGTGTTTTGAAAATGGATTCGAAACTTTTGATTATTCTAAAGGCACCTATGAATACAAAACCCGATGGTCCAATACTACCTATGATTTTGAACACCATATTCTGTATGACAGAAAGTCTGTTGTATCGTCATTGACTGGAAATTTTCTCGTACTTTTCTTCAAAATGAAACAATTTTTAAGAGATAAGGATGTCAACATTCTCTACTCTAAAATAAAATATTTAATACACACCCTTAAATTGAACGCGAATGAAAACCAAAACGTCAATATTAAGGACTTAAAACAACCTGTTGAAACGGAAAAGGTCGAATCTATCCCATTGGATAGTAAGTCCGATGATTTTATAAAAATGAAACCTATTGTTTATGATATCATTTTTTCCAATCCACAACCTTTTAAAACCGTTAAAGTATATAAGGGAGCTGAAGGGAATAAATTTATAGTGGAAGGGGAAAAATTTCTTAAAGAAGTTACATTTTAAAAATCACAATTTAGTGTACCTAATGGTGACGTCCCTTTATAGCTCAATTGTAGTTTAAAAACCTTTTAGGGAAATAACTAAATCTATTGAGTGCATATCGTATATAGCTGAATCAGTGATCTGATACAGCTTATATTTTTATCCAAATATTGCCTTTTCTTCAGTTCCCAACCGATTATCAATTAGAGTTGCACAATCCTTCATGCTTACACTCTTAAATCCATACTGCAGCTGCAATTTTTTATAATGCTCCAAAACAGATTTTAGGGTTTCCATGTTTTGCTCTGTATGTTGCCCAAAATTATGCGGATGCCACCATAGGTGATACATTGAATTATTTTTGGCGGCATGTGTCATACTTTCTTTTATCCTCTTTAGCTTTAGGTACTCCACCAGCCTGCCCCCTTTAGCCGCATATGGCCTAAAAAAACGACTTGAAGGAATGTTATAAGGCAGCTGAGACTTCAATTTACTTAACGTATAGCAGTTGTGTCCAGAAATATTTACATAACAATCCAAAGTCCTGTATATCTTTTTCTTTAAGGTGGTCCCTTCTTTGCTGTCTGGCGCATAGTACCATGCTTTCTCATTGCCCCTATAGGTCCAAATGCCCATTTCCCTGCATACTGCTAAATACTCAGGATTATATTGATTTCGTGGAAAAACCAAACTGTGCAACTCCATTCCCTTTGCTTTTGCTATTTCTATCGCAGCAGTCAAATCTGCCTTAAAATCTATTACGGTCTGCCCCACCTCCTGACAATAATAATGGGAAAAAGTATGGGTCCCAATTTCATGCTCAGGATAATTATCCCTGATCATTTCTATTAAAGGCAGTGCAAAATGATAAGGATCTTCATCGGCATTGCTTTTTACCAATTTAAAACCATCCGTGTAGGGCGACAAATTAGAATCCCTATATTGGGGTTTAACAGAAGGAGAAAACGATGTCATTTCCATTCTATCCTTTGCAAACAATAATCCAACCGTTGCAAATGTTGCTTTTATCTCATACTCCCTAAACAATTCTAATATATTGGGTACTATTTCATGCACCTTTTCCATTGCAGATCCATAATCCTCAATTCTTCGTTTATCGCGAACCCCCCAAAAGAGTTCAAAATCTAACGATATTACAAACTGACCTGCAGTGCCCATAAATTAAAAAATAAGAATGTTGTTTAGGTTAAAAGTAAATATATCTGTGTAATATTGATGATTAAAAAGTTATTCGGATAGTAATTAAGGATGAACCGCTAATTTTCATTATTAAATATACTTAACATACTGAATATTTAAATGACACGGAAAGCCCCTACTAGAATTTTGATATTGTGTTCCTTAGACAAATCCCTAATCAGTTTTAGAGGGGATATGATGAACACCCTTATTGAGAACGGATACCGGGTTTTTGCAGCAGCTCCCGATTTAGATCAATCCACTGCCCACGAATTAACCAATATGGGGGTAGTTCCCATAGCATATAAACTTCAAAGGACAGGTCTTAACCCTTGGAAAGATTTATTATCTATTCTTTCTATAAAAAATATAATCACAGAAAACAACATTGAGATTATTTTTCCATATACTATTAAACCAGTCATTTACGGATCTCTTGCTGCTCGCATCACCCAAACTCCGGTTATTTCACTTATCACCGGCCTTGGTTTCACTTTTAGCAAAGGCTCTAAGAATGCCCGAATCTTACAAAAGATAAGTGAATTCCTCTATAGGATAGCGCTTCGGAAAAACAGGACGGTGATTTTCCAAAATGAAGACGATTTGGCACTTTTTAGGGATAAAAAAATTATATCTCCATCCCAAAATACCACTATTGTGGATGGCTCGGGAATTCACCTAGAGCGATATCCTTTTAGACGGAACAACAACTCCTCCCAAAAGATTAAATTTATATTCGTTGCCCGTTTGATACGGGAAAAAGGTACCGAGTTATTCATGAATTCGGCAAAAATCCTTAAAGCAGAATTCCCACAAGCTGAATTTCATATCATTGGTAATCCTGATACTTCCCCTTCATCCATCAGTATAAAGGAGCTAGAACAACTGCACCATCAAAACATTATTCATTATCACGGATTTCAAAAAGATGTACTCTCTCTTTTAAGTGAGGCCGATGTTTTTGTACTGCCCACCTATTATCGGGAAGGCATCCCTAGATCTATTTTAGAAGCCCTGTCCATAGGACTACCTATAATCACAACTGATACTCCAGGCTGCAAAGAGACTGTTTACAGAGGGTTAAACGGAATATTAATAAAACCCCTCCACTTAGACTCCTTAACAACTGCAATGCGCTATTTCCTAGAAAATTCAGGTAAAATAGAAGACATGGGAATAGAAAGTCGGAAATTAGCAGAACGGAGATTTAATGTTGACCTAATCAACCATAATATTTTGAAAATAATAAATCAAGGTCTATCGTAGCCAAATCCTTATCTACCAGAATTTTATATTTTTTTGTAATTAATACCAGTAGAGTGGTTAAAAGTCGGACCTAAAACACCATGTACCATATAATAAACACTTCCAACAACTTAGTTTATAAATCCGTTAAAATTTGGTTGGTTGCCACTCCCTTATTAGAACTTATACAAACAAGCATATAAATCATAATAAATAATGCATATAACATTTCTCTTGATTCTCGATTGGAGGTTTAAATTCGGATGGGGAAATCATAATTAGGGACAACGAGAATACAAATACAATTAACATTATAGTATTATATTTATCCTTAAAAGGATAATTTGAATTAAAATGTACACAAATCATTAGTTGGTTATTTTTCAACTGTGATTAATGAATTTCATCTCCATCAACCATTTTCATATGTAGATATGTATGTATTGATTTTTGAAGGTCATATGCGAGCCTGCCTGACGGCAGTCAGGTTCACATATCTTCATTCGTATTTGCAACCAGATTTCGGTCATGCTCATTTCATAGGTAGATATATATTGGTTTTTAATTGTCATAGCACAAAGTTACTTACTCCGTAGGTAAGACTAAAAGATCTGAAACGAACTGCTGTTGGTCGAGGCATGCTAACTGATAAATTAACCCATAAAATCTTCTGGAATCATTTCTGTATATTTATAAGGTTAGAATATAAAATATCTATCTTAGAACTTAGCCTAAATTAATTCTTTAAGATGTATTCGAAAATTTTAAAACCTGTCCTAGATTTTTGTATTTCAATTATGATTTTAGTGGTATTAAGTCCCTTAATTATCGCGCTCATTCTAGTACTCGCCATAGTTAATAATGGAAAGCCCTTTTTCTTTCAAGAAAGACCGGGAAGGAATGGTGAGATATTTACTATTTTAAAATTTAAAACAATGAACGATCGGAAAGATCACTTAAATCGTTTGTTGCCAGATACAGAGCGTATCACCAAAATAGGTCAACTAATGCGGGATACCTCTTTGGATGAAATTCTTCAATTGATCAATGTACTTAAAGGGGAAATGTCTTTGGTAGGACCTAGACCTCTTCTAATCCAATACCTCGACCTATATAACAATAGACAGGCTAGGCGCCATGATGTTAGACCAGGGATTACTGGATGGGCACAAGTTAATGGTAGAAATGCCATTAGCTGGGAACAAAAATTTGAGTACGATGTATGGTATGTAGATAATATCAGCCTTGCAACAGACCTCATAATAGTGGCCAAAACGTTTAAAAAAATAGTAAATAAGGAAGGGGTTTCCGCAAGCAAAACTGAAACCATGGAGGCTTTTAAGGGCACCGAGAACAATGCCTCTAAAAAAAACCCCCTTTAACTATCGCATCCCCCTACCCCATATTACAAGGATTTTTGATCATTATTAGTCAATAGGTGTTTTCTACTAAGCTTCTGATTTCTAATGTTTGTAACAAAAGATAACCTAGAACAGCCTAAATTGTTTAACATAACGAATTAATAACGATTACATCGATTTTCGTGTAATCGTAAAAAAAATTAAATCAATTTAAACTATCTTTACCTAGCTTGACGCATGAAGTAATCACTTTTAAATTTAATCTTAAATTTAATCTATTTTGGTTCCCCCGAAAAAAATATACTTATCGCCACCGCATATGTGCGGATCAGAGCAAGATTATATTACACAAGCCTTCGATAAAAATTGGATAGCGCCAGTTGGAAATAATATTGATGTTTTTGAAAATTTACTTTGTAATTTTATCAAGGAAGATACCCATGTAGCTGCTTTAAATTCTGGGACTGCTGCAATACATTTAGGGTTATTATTACTTGGAGTATCTAAAGGGGATGAAGTAATATGCCAATCCTTGACCTTCGCAGCATCTGCCAACCCTATTTTATATCTTGGTGCCACGCCAATATTTGTGGATAGCGAAAGAGACACATGGAACCTTTCCCCTGACTTGCTAGAAATAGCAATTAAAGACAGAATAGCCAAGGGCAAAAAACCAAAGGCCATTATAGCAGTACACCTTTATGGTATGCCATATAAGGTTAATAAAATCAGAAATCTTGCGGATAAATATAACATTCCTATTTTGGAAGATAGTGCGGAGGCACTTGGCAGCAAATATAAAGGGGATAAATGTGGAAGCTTTGGTGATTTGGGTGTATTTTCCTTTAACGGCAATAAAATAATAACTACTTCTGCAGGTGGAGCCTTGGTTGCCAAAAATCTGGAAACAAAGAACAGGGCTATTTATTTGGCTACACAAGCTCGTGATATGGCTCCTTATTACCAACATTCAGAAGTTGGTTATAACTATAGGATGAGTAACATACTTGCCGGAATTGGAAGGGGGCAAATGGAAGTCCTAGAAAACCGAGTTCAGTCTAGGAGAGACATCTACGACTATTATAAAGACAGACTTCAAAATATTCCAGAAATCGAATTTCTAGATGAGCCAAAAGATTATTTTTCCAACAGGTGGCTATCTTGTATTTTAACCTCTTCCTTTGAGATCAGAGAACGAATACGCCTCGCTTTAGAAAAAGAGAATATTGATTCTAGAACTTTGTGGAAGCCGCTTCATCTTCAACCTATATTTCAAGAATCTCCATCCTTTTTAGACGGCACTTCGGAAGACATCTTTCAACGTGGACTTTGTTTGCCAAGCGGATCAAACCTTACCGAAGAAGAGCAGGAACGAGTTATTTCAATTATCTCTTACGTTACCGAAAAAGTGCTTAAATTGGCTTGAAAAAATAATTTTGTATCCCCCAGATATAGCCAAATAATTCTTCAAAAAAACTAATTGCCAGCCATCATTAATTTAATAATGTATTTTTCCTAAATCACAACAGCTCTTTTGGTGATTCAATTACTGTTATTTATAAAGTGCATCTGATAACAAGAGGTGGCGGTCAAAATAATAGGTTAGTCAATAGACCAAAAATATTCAAAAAAGGAAAATAACATCAATTTCTTATTAAATATAAAACTCCCCAATTTATCTTGTATTTCTATGGATTATACGTTAATATTGTTGGTATTACCTCTCTAAAACTTCGCTATCTTCATCTTTTTTAAATATAGATGTAATAGTTAAAAAAATAATTTTTATATCGGTCCATATCCCCATTTCCGCTATATATTTTTTATTTAATTCCAATTTTCTTGGTAAAACATCCTCTATATATTTCCTTTCGGGATCACTGGACGATTTTAAAATCTCATTTTCGTTCCTAAAATAAATGGAAGCATAATCTGTTATTCCAGGTTTAATGGAGAGAACAATTCTATCCTCTGCAGCATACAGGTCCACATACTTGGACACCTCGGGCCTGGGCCCTACCATGCTCATTTCCCCAATAAAAACATTAAATAATTGCGGTAATTCATCTAATTTAAATTTTCTTAGATAATACCCCGTAGGTGTCACCCGTGGGTCCCTATCACCAACAGTTAATAGGCCTTGTTTATCCGCTCCCGTATACATGGTCCTAAATTTCAGAATATTGAAAATCTTTCCATCTAGACCAACCCTGCTTTGCCTGTAAAATATCCCCCCTTTTGAAGAGGCTGCAATAGCAATGGATACCATGCCTAATATGGGGGATATAACTAGTAAACCCACTCCAGAACTTAAAATATCAAAGCTTCTCTTGAGCATATAGTACTTGTTCTACCGATTCACATACAGCCTTTACAATATAAGTAATTTCCTCATCTGTTAATTGCGGGTATATAGGAAGGGATATTTCATTGGAATATTGTTTATAGGAAATTGGAAAATCAGCAATTGAATACCCCATTTCCTTAAATAATGAAAGTAAGGGCAATGGTTTAAAATGCACGTTTACCGCCACATCATACGTTGAGATCAAAGTAATAATTTGATCTCGTTGCTCTTCGTTTATACCACTTACCCTTAAGGCGTAAATGTGACAAGAAGATTGTTTTTTATTTGACTTATATTTTGGTAAAATTGCCCATTCCCGTTGCGATAAATATTCGTTGTATGCTTCAAAAATACGTATTCGTTCGGGAAGTGTTTTGCAGATATATTCTTCCATCTGGCCTATTCCTATAGCTGCCAATACATCGGGCATATTAATTTTTAATCCAGGAAAAATAATATCGTAACTCCATGCTCCAGCCTTACTCTTTGTAAAAGCGTCCTTAGTTTGTCCGTTTAACGAATAGCACCGTAAGGTATTATATAGTTCCTCATTATCGAATGGAGCAGGCATATTTAAACATATTGCCCCCCCCTCAGCAGTAGTTACATTTTTTACAGCATGTAAAGAAAAAATGGTCACATCGGTCAAAACTCCCGTCTGCTTACCCTCATAGGCCGCGCCTATAGAGTGGGCGGCATCTGAAATAACCAGAATTCTTCCCAACATTTCCTGAATTTCATTGTCGGGTTTAAATAATCCTTTTTTATGTATAACCAATTGGTTTATCTCCGGATAGTCGCATGGCCATCCAGCGATATCTACAGGAATTATTGCTTTGGTTTTATTGGTAATTGCCTTTTCAATCGCCTTCAATGATATATTAAAATCTTCGTTCACATCTACCATAACAGGTTTTGCATGGGCATGAATCACTGCCAAGGCAGTAGCAGAATAGGTGTAAGCTGGTAAAATTACTTCGTCATCAGGCTGTACTCCAAACCACTTTAACATCAGTATTGCCCCCGAAGTCCACGAGTTAACACATAGCACTTGGGGAGCTTTGGTCAACGCAGCTATCTGACTTTCTAACTTTTTAACTTTGGGTCCAGTGGTAATCCATCCGGATTCCAATGAATCCATAACTTCATTCTTAACTGAATCGTTAATATAAGGTGGTGAAAACGGTATCTTCATATTGCTTTTTTATATAACTCTATATACTTGCCACTAATAACGTTCAAACTAAATTGTTTTACATGTAATTTAGCTTTATCTCCCATCTGTTTGGCCAGCGGTCTATCCATTGCCAAACGTATCATGGCATTCGCCAAGTCCTCGGAATTGTCCACTTCAACATGAAGACCTTCTTTTAAATGTCTTATTATTTCATTTGTCCCAGGAACATTTGTTGTAATACTAGGCAACCCTAAAGCGGAGGCTTCCAACAAAACCCTGGAAAATCCTTCTCTAAAGGTTGGTAGAACAAAGGCATCAGCGCTAAGCATTAACTCCTTTATATCTGCTCTAGGACCCAACCAATCTACAACCTTACTGTATTTCTCAAGAATTTCTAAATTTAATCGTTTAGAGGCCTCTTCCAACGGTCCAACTAATAAAAATTTGAATTCATAATTATTCTCTTTACAGATTTTTGCAGCTTCTAGATAATTAATTATCCCTTTTTCATATACCAATCTAGAGACACATATAAAAGTAAAAACGTCGTTTGTTTCTTTTGTCCTATTGGTTAAATTGGAGAGGTCTATCCCACTGCCAAAAATTAGTGAACTATTGGATAAATCTACCAACTTATTTTCTAAAAAGTATCCTCTGTCATCCTCGTTTTGGAAAGTAGTATGAGTAACTCTCCTTCTAATTGCGAAATGGGCTATAGTATGAAATATTCTATAGACCTTAAACTTAAGTTCATTAGACATAAAGATAGTACCCATACCTGTAATTGTCCTAATTATTTTCGTATTCAATCCAATAGCTGCAAATGGAAGAATAAAAGCTGGTTTGGTATCAAAGGTTTGAACGATATCGAAATTGTTTTTTTTTAGAATATTTCTATATTCCATTATCGTCTTTACATCGGATATAGGATTAAATTTTCTATTTAAACTATATCCGATATATTGTATATCCTCGGGGTAATCGTATTCCTTTGTACCCAATATGGTTACCTCAAAATTATCTCGCATAAGGCATTGTGCCAAACCAATTCTTTTATGGGCATCTTCGCTCCCTACCAGACATATGCTAATTTTTTTGTACATTTAGGTATAAATTTGCCTTGTATCTATAAATCAAAGAAACAGCTAAGTTTTTTTTATTTTATTAATCGTAGTTAAAACTACCATTTAAAACGATAAATAGTAAATTTTACATTTAATATAGGATGTAAAAGTCGATTATCTCGAAATTTGGATTTGAATTGCCTATTGACATGCTAGCTTCAATCTAGAATCCAATTTTTAAATTGACCTCATTCTAATTTAGTTGTGTAATATCTAAACTACTCCCCACCAGTATCCCCTTAAATTTACATTTGACCCGTTGTAATTTGCCTTCTAGCGAATTATAACCTTATTATTCTATCATTTTGAGAATAACAATTATGTTTACATAAAACGGTGCATGGAACCAAGAATAACTTTAATAAATTAAGCTATGATTACGCAAGTTGAAACCAAAAGCAGAGTGAAGGAGTACATTGTTAGCGCCACCCTATCCGACACTAAAGATGTGGCCGATGACACCTTAATTTTTGAAACTGGTCTCTTGGATTCGATGGGATTATTATTCCTTATTGAATTCTTGAAGGAGGAGTTTAATGTAGAGGTGACCGATGAGGAACTTTTACCAGAAAATTTTGAATCAGTAAACAACATTATTAAATTCATAGACAGCAAATTATAATTTTATACACAACTTTTATCACTAATTATGTGCGGGATAGCTGGTTTTAATAACTTCTCTACCGATAGGCTACAACAAACCACTGTTCTTCGTCGTATGCTTACGAGGATTAAACACAGGGGACCAGACCAGAGTGGGATTTACCTGAGTGACAACCTTGGCTTAGGGAGCGTAAGATTAAGTATAGTGGACCTTAGCTGCGGTACTATGCCCATCTCTAACGGGGATGACTCGCTGTGGATTGTTTTTAACGGTGAAGTTTACAATCATATTGAGTTACGAGAAGAGCTAGAAGCTAAAAACCACCTATTTAAGACCCATAGTGATACCGAAGTAATAGTCCATCTATATGAAGAATATGGACCAGAATTCGTTCACAAATTAAATGGTCAATTTGCAATTGCCATTTGGGATAAAAATAAACAAGAACTTTTTTTGGCTCGAGACCGTGTAGGCATTCGCCCACTTTACTATACAGAGATAGGAGAAACTTTTATTTTTGCATCGGAGATTAAGAGTTTGTTAGAATTTCCTAACTTTAAACCAAAAATTTCCCCAAAGGCTATTTCAGAATATTTTACGTTTTGGACCTCCTTATCGCCTGGGACCGCTTTTGAAGGGGTTTATGAAGTTCCTCCCGGAACCTATATAACGATCAACAAACATTCTAAAAACAGTGTTACCTATTGGGAATTGCCTTTATACAAACCCAATGAGTATAAGTACACCAACGTAGAAGAGGCTGCAAAGGATTTTGAAACCATTTTCTCCGATTCCGTCAAGCTAAGGCTTCGGGCAGACGTACAGGTTGCAGCATATCTTAGTGGTGGTATAGATTCTAGTGTAACCACATCGTTTATTAAAAGTATATCCCCAGACAATCTTAGGACATTTTCTATTGGGTTTACAGAAAAAGATTATGACGAATCTCACTACCAAAACATAGCATCCGATTATTTTAAAACAGAACATTCTAGTGTTATCTGCGGGCCAAATGAAATTGCAGAGAACTTTAAATCGGTAGTCTGGCATGCAGAGGCTCCCTTGTTGCGCACTGCCCCTACTCCAATGGGCTTGTTGGCCAAGAGTGTTAAAGACCAAAACATAAAAGTTGTGATTACCGGGGAGGGAGCAGATGAACTTTTGGGAGGTTACAATATTTTCAAGGAAACCAAAATTAGGCGATTTTGGGCGAAGGATCCAACATCCAAATTTAGACCCCTTCTGTTAAAAAAATTATACCCCTATTTACCTCAAATGACCAATGCCAATAATAATGTTCTGAAAATGTTTTTTGGCTATAAACTTAAAGAAACCGATTCCCCAGTCTATTCTCATCTCTTGAGGTGGAACAATACCTCCCGAATAAATAATTATTTAACTAAAGAATACCGAGATGCCATTGGTGACTACGACCCCATTACATGTATTGAACAAAAATTTGCAAAAAAACTCAATGGCTTAGATTCTTTGACCAAGGCACAGTGGATAGAATTAAACCTATTTATGTCTGGTTATCTTTTATCCTCACAAGGCGATAGGATGGGTATGGCACATTCCATAGAGGGAAGATATCCCTTTCTAGATCACAGGGTTATAGAATTTTGTATGAGCCTACACCCAGATTTAAAGCTTAACGGACTGAAAGAGAAGTATTTGTTGAAAAAATTAATGAAAGGAAGATTGCCTGATGTAATTTTAAATAGACCGAAGCAGGCCTATAGAGCCCCTATTCGAAGCACCTTTATATCCGATAGTTTACCTATATACCTTAAGAATATGCTTTCAGAAGAAGCAATTGTACAATCTGGTATTTTTAATCCAGATCATGTCAAAAGGTTACTTGACAAAATGAGAGGTGAAAATCAAGTTTCCGAAATAGATAACATGGCCTTAACAGCCATATTGTCTACTCAAATTTTAAATGATTTGTTTATCAATAGATCGTTTCCAGATCTTAAAGAAGATGAACTTATTCAACTTGATAAAACCATAATTGATTATTAATTCTAAACAAATACAATCCTATGAAACCATTTTCAAAAGATATCCTATTTCTTGAAAACATAGATGAAGTTTGCAATAACATCATCACCAAATTAAAAAATGATGTCTATCAAAAATTGCAACGCAGAGGTGCTGTTATAGGTATAAGCGGTGGTATTGATTCTTCCGTATGTATGGCCCTGTCCGCCAAGGCCTTTGGTCCCGAAAAAGTGACAGCAATTATGTTACCAGAACAAGACTCCAGTGACGACAGTAAAAATCTAGCTTTAAAACTTGCAAATAAATTTGATGTTAATACATTGGAAGAAAACATCACTCAAGCTTTAGATGGATTTGGATGCTATAATAGAAGAGATGAAGCCATTGGAAGGGTAATTACAGGTTTTGATCCTAAAGTGGATAAAGCAAAAATTGAGATTAAACAAAACATCAATAAAAACATACCTGCAATTTTCTCCATTACCGTTATAAAACCTAACGGAAAGGTTTATAGTAAATTACTGCCTGCCAAAGAATACCTACAAATAGTGGCCTCTACCAATTTTAAACAACGCAGTAGAATGTCCATGTTGTACTACCATGCCGAAAGACTACATTATGCGGTTATTGGAACCCCTAATAAGCATGAGGTGGAGCAAGGCTTTTTTGTGAAGCACGGTGATGGCGCCGCAGATGTAATGCCTATTGGACATTTGTATAAAACACAGGTTTACCAATTAGCAGCACATCTGGGAGTCCCTCAAGAAATAATTGACCGGACCCCAACAACCGACACCTATACCGCAGAACAAACTCAAGAAGACTTTTTCTATCAGATGCCCTTTAAGGAAATGGATTTAACTTGGTACGGTTGGGAGAATAATTATGAGGCCGAAGAGGTTGGGAAAGTAATGGGTAAAACAACCCAAGAAATTGAAAACATTTATAAGAGTTTTGAAAGAAAGAAAAAAACTACTGAATATTTGAGAATGAGACCCATATTCTAATCGATAATTTAAAAAAAATGAATGTTTTTGATTATTTATTCGACACAACACAAAGTCTTGAAAAAGATTTTGTATTAGGACCCAAAGAAACAATTTCATTTAAAAAACTACATGAAAATAGTTTAAAAGTTGCTTCTTATTTAAAGGTTCATGTGGGCGAAGATCAAAACATTGCATTAGTAAGTCCCAATTCTGTCTTTTTCATTACTGTGTATTTGGGCATACTTAAATCTGGGAATGTTTGTGTACCATTAAATTTTACTATTGAACAGGAGAATTTAGATTTTATACTTGAAACTACAGCTTGCCAAACTGTTTTTATGTCTAAAAACCAACAGTCCAAGCAACTAATTGGGAACGGGATACTGCATTTAGACGAAGTAATTCTTCAAGAAATCTTAGAACATCAGAAAATAGAGAAGCTCCCTACAGACTGTTCCGGAAACAAATTGGCAGAAATTATATTTACTTCCGGCTCTACCGGTTCCCCCAAAGGGGTGATGATAAGTCATCATAACATTATTGCCAATACCGGGTCCATAATCGAATATTTAAACTTGACCGGTTACGACATAATAGCTGTGGTATTGCCATTTTTTTACTGCTATGGGCTTTCTTTATTGCACACCCATTTAAGAGTAGGTGGATCCATGGTGCTAAATAATAGCTTTATTTTTCTAGGATCTGTAATTAATGATTTAAAAAAATATAAATGCACAGGATTTGCAGGTGTTCCTAGCCATTATCAAATTTTGCTTAAAAAATCTCAAAATTTTAAAACCACCCATTTTCCGGACCTAAGATATGTTACCCAGGCGGGTGGTAAGCTACACAATGTTTTTGTAGATGAATTTACACAGGCCTTTCCCGAGATAGATTTTTTTATTATGTATGGGCAAACAGAAGCCACTGCCCGTTTATCTTATCTACCTCCCAATATGGTGTCAAAAAAGGTAGGCTCAATAGGAAAGGGGATACCTGGTGTATCCTTGAAAATTGTAGATAATCAGGGAGATGAAGTAAAGGTTGGAGAAGAAGGCGAACTTGTAGCAAAGGGAGAGAATATAATGCTGGGATATTTTAAAGAACCTGTGGAAACAGAAAAAACCATCAAGAATGGCTGGTTATATACAGGTGACATTGCTGTTGCGGACAAGGAAAATTTTCTATATTTAAAGGCCCGAAAAAAAGAAATTATAAAGGTGGGGGGAAAACGGGTAAGTCCAAAAGAAATAGAAGAAGTTATCTTATCTGTACCCGAGGTTGTAGATTGTACTATTACAGGAGTGGAAGATGACATATTAGGGGAATCAATTTTAGCTACTATAGTCTTGAACAACCCTAAAAATCAAATACATATGAAGGAAGTAATTCTTTCTAAATGTGTTGAAAAACTCTCACTTTATAAAATACCACAACAAATGGTTTTCGAAAATAGTATTTCCATAAGCGCTACCGGAAAGAAAATTAAGAAATAGAGTTTATTCTCTTTTAATAATCTGTGGATAACCCTAGTACATTCCATTTAAAAAACTTAAAAATTTCTTTTGATCAGCTTTTTAAAAAAAGCTGAAGGTTGAAATTCTATTTCACTATTTACGATAATATGAAATATCCTTATCACCCATTTATTATACTACTTTTAGTTAATTGCTTATGACAAATATTGTAATACTGGATAAAAAGCGGGAATGGGACAATGTAATTGAGTCCTGTGATTATTCCGATTTTTACCATACTTATGAATACCATTGTATTGCAAGAAATGAAAGTGACCAGCCTATCCTTATAAAATACAGCGAAAATGATAAGGTAATAGCACTTCCACTATTGCTTCGTAAAATAAAAGGCACCAAATACCAAGATGCCACCTCTGTATATGGATATTCTGGTCCGGTAACCAAAAATATATATCCCAGTTTTAATAATAGTCAATATACAAAAGCCCTACAGGAGTTATTTCTAGAGTTAAACATCATTTCAGTCTTCTCAAGATTAAATCCTTTTATTCCAAATCAAAAAATTGTTTTAAATAGATTAGGTGAAGTTTCTTTTAGTGGAAATGTAGTCTACATTGACCTAAAGCAGGATTTAGAAACCCAAAAGAGGAACTATAACAGAAGACTTAAATCCTATATCAATAAATCTAGAAAGGAGTATACCGTTAAAGTTTGTACCAAAACCAGTGAATTGGAGGCATTTATTGAGCTATATTATGAAAATATGAAGCGTGTTAATGCGAGCAAAAGTTATTTTTTTAGCAAAGATTATTTTTTTAGTCTTTTTAATTCCCAAGATTTTAAAACGGAGGTTTTAATAGCTATACAGAATGCGTCTAAAAAAATAATTGCTGGTGCCATGTTCGTGAAAAAGAATACTATTATTCAATACCATCTCTCAGGCTCAAGTGAGGAATTCCTATACTTAAACCCAGTTAAAATGTTAATAGATGAGATGAGAATTAAGGGAACCAAGGAAAATTATCAATATTATAATTTAGGTGGAGGCCTGGGCGGCGTTGAAGATTCTTTATTTAGGTTTAAATCTGGATTTTCCAAAGATTTAAAGGAATTTGAATTATGGAAATATATAATAAATCAGGCTGCGTATGATCAATTATATGCTATAAACCAACAAAGGGAGGGGAACAATAATCTAGACAATTTAAATAGTTATTTTCCCGCATATCGATGGAAAAACAAGGATTAATGAAAATAAACAAATGAAAAACAATCCGTTTACATCCAATACTTTTACACGGATTTGGTTGAAGCATTTTGGTAAGGTAAAGGCTTTTTACTCTTTCAACTTTATCGGTGATCTGTCTTTTTATAAACCTGGTCGCCTTCCTATCTATTATAACCTCGGCAAGAATTTAACCAAAGGTATTTCCTATACGTTGTTGCCGATCCAGACTAAGGAGTTTAGGAAAAACGTTTTTATAATATACGATGTGCCCTCTTATTTTGATATAAAGTTGGAAAATTCCAGTGATCAATTAGGACTTATCAAAACTAAACAGTACCCCGGTTTTTTAGTAGATCTAAATAGTTATACGGATTTTAACCAATACTTCTCTTCCACTTTTAGCAAAAGCTCTAGATACAAACTAAATAAATACAAAAAACGATTGGAAAATTGTTTCGACATTTCATACCAAATGTATTATGGGGAAATGGACCGAGAAGTTTACGATTCCACCTTCAATCATTTTAAACAACTGTTAAGGAAGAGATTTGATGATAAGGGCATCACAAATAACAATCTAGACCCTAAAGAATGGAACTTTTATCATGAAGTGGCCTTCCCTATGATTTTAGAAAAAAAAGCTTCCTTATTCGTTATTTACAATGACCATACTCCCATCGGCGTAACCCTTAACTATTTTTCTGACCATAGTGTTTTCGACGCAATAACCGTTTTTGATATTAGTTATGAAAAGTTTCATTTAGGATCGGTTACAATTATGAAACTTATTGAATGGAGTATTGACCAAAGATACCAATATTTCGATTTTTCAAAGGGATATTTCGACTATAAAAAACGCTGGTCTACACGAATTTACAATTTTGAATATCACCTTTATTACGACAAGTCCTCACCTGTATCAACTTTCTTAGCCAAGGGGATTGCTATTTATTTCAACTTTAAGCAGTTGCTAAGAGAGAAGGATATAAATACCAAGTTCCATAGCCTAACCTATAAATTAAAAAATAGGAAACCCAAGAATGACGAGAAAATAGAATACCTTTTTACTCCCATAGAAGATGAAGCACTTCTGACTAATTATGAAGAAATAAATAGAGATAGTGAAGAATGGGTCGATTTAATGTCCGCAATTTTCGAATATTTATATTTAAACAATGAATCTTATAAACTATTAAAGATTAAAAAAAACAGTAATGAGGACCATAAATTTACCTTTGAAGGCCGTGACAAAAAAATGATGCTCACCATTTCAGTTGCCCATTAACGGATGTGGAAAATATTACTGTCTAAAAAATAATACATGGATATAAACAAATCTCCAAAAAAAATTGTCATGATCACCGGTGAGGGGGAATATCCAGTAATGGTATACAACTATTTAAATGAAAATAACATAGCTATAGGTCACTTAATTATTGAAGATCCCATTGAAACTCAAATCTTTCTAAAACGAAGAATCAAAAAGCTGGGAGTTATTAAGGTATTTGGACAAATCCTCCATCGTCTGGTCATTGTTCCAATTCTTAAAGTAACTTCGACTGAAAGAATCCAAAAAATTAAGGAGATAGGTCGGTTAAATTCCATTCTTCCCAATAATGTTATCATCTCAAAAGTTCCGTCGGTAAACTCAAAAAAATGCATTGATCTCCTCCAAGAATTAGATCCAATGCTAGTCGTAATCGTAAATACACGGATATTAAATAAAACAACACTATCTTCTATCTCTGGGAAATTCATCAATATCCACGCAGGAATTACGCCTTATTACAGAGGATGGCACGGCGGTTATTGGGCGCTTGTACGCAAGGATACCAAAAATTGTGGTGTCACCATCCATGTGGTAGACGATGGTATAGATACTGGAAAAATAGTGTATCAAGGAATAATTCAAATTTCAAAAAGGGATAATTATTATACCTATCCCTTCCTTCAACTTTTAATCGGTCTCCCTTTACTGAAAAGCGCGATAGAAGACCTAAGAGACCATAAAATAAACAATTACAAGACCGATGATGTAGAAATAGGTACTCTTTTTTATCATCCTACCATCTGGGAATACCTTTATAATAGAATCGTCAAAAAAGTTAAATAAGTGCACCCATCTCTCGTTATAATCTAGGTTCTATCTCTATCAATATTTCAGTATTATAAAGAACTTCTTAATTAATTCCGTTAATTTTCCCTCAATACCGAATGAGATAGCGCAATTAAGTTAATTATTTTACCTAAAGTGTTAAAAATCAACAAAATTACCCCTATCTTTATGTAATACATCCATCCCGATATAATACTCCCCTAAACTTAAATAATAATCATGATTTAGGAAATTACTATGAAACTTCGAAGCCAACCTTTCGCCTCCTTCATTGTCCTTTTCATAATATCGGCGCTATGTAGTGCCCAAATAAGTTACCAAGATGCCTTTCCCAATCTCAGTTTTGAATATCCGACCGAGATACAACCGGCTAATGATGGTTCAGACAGATTGTTCGTGCTGGAACAGCCTGGTAGGATAAAGGTCTTCCAGAATGACGAAAACACCCAGATAGCCGAGACCTTTTTGGACCTCACCACAACGGTAAGCTTTTCCTCGGGACAAGAAATAGGCCTCTTAGGACTGGCCTTCCACCCCAATTACCGCAATAATAGATATTTCTATGTTTACCATACACGCCAGAGTTCACTCTCGGGCGTCTATGTGGAAATAGTACTAGCAAGGTACACTGTGAGCGCCGATGACCCAAATAGAGCGGATCCGGACAGTGGCCTAGAGATCTTTAGTTTCGACAAGAACCAGGGCAATTCTAACCACAACGGAGGGAAGATTGCCTTTGGACCAGACGGGTACCTCTACATCTCCATTGGAGACGGTGGCGGGGGTAGTGATCCAAATAAGAATGCACAGAACCTGGACAATGTCTTTGGAAGTATTTTAAGGGTAGACGTGGACCTAGATGGCAACAATCCCCTTGAGAGCAATCCCGATCTACCCAACGGAAATTACGAGATCCCCTCAGACAATCCTAGGGTAGGTTTAAGCGGACTGGACGAACTATATGCCTGGGGATTGAGAAACACCTGGAAGTTCTCCTTTGACGGTCCAACCGGACTACTATGGGGAGCAGATGTGGGACAGGGCGACAGGGAAGAAATCAACATTATCCAAAGAGGTGGCAACTACGGATGGAACAGGTTTGAGGGGAATACCGTAGAGGACGCCTCCACCGTCTTGACCACCACCCCAGACATCAAGCCCATTTTTGAATATGGCCGAAGTAATGGAGATATCTCCGTAACCGGGGGATACCTGTACAGGGGTCCGGACAATGACCCCAAGATTAAAGACAAATACATCTATGGCGACTATAGTTCCGGAAGGGTTTGGGCACTGGATTACGATGCCACCAACGGGACAGCTAACTCAGAACTGCTATTCAGGACCGATGGACAGTACATATCCTCCTTTGGAATGGACAGTGCAGGTAGGCTCTATTTTAGCGATTATGGGACCCAGGCTAAAATATACAAGATTTCAGGAAGTAAGGGGGAGCCACAGACAGTCGCCGTAAACGGTGTGGGCCATTGGACTACCTTAGGAGCCGGCACCAACGGCGAAGTGGAGGCCATAGCCTCGGATGCAGACGGCAAGGTCTATATAGGAGGACAGTTCTCCATGGCAGGAGGCAAAGCCGCCAACAACTTGGCGCTGTACGATCCCAGTACTGGATGGAGCACTATAGGCGACGGACCCAATGGCAAGGTGATGTCCATTGCAATAGCAACCAACGGGAACCTATACGTTGGGGGCGATTTTTCCCAGATCGGGGGGATAGCGGCCAACAACATCGCTGTATGGAACGGTATCCAATGGGCCGCCATGGGAACAGGGACCAATGGGCCAGTAGCGGCCATAAACCTTACTGCCGATGGAAAGACTTATATAGGGGGTACCTTCGAGACAGCAGACAACAGCACTGTAAACAATATTGCGGTATGGACAAGCGGGGCATGGGTCCCATTACAGGACACAACAACTGGAATAGCTGGAACCAACAATGAAATACGCGCCATTTCTATAGATCAAAATGGCGATGTCTACATAGGAGGTAATTTTGATGCCGCAGGAGGTAATAATGCACCAAGGATAGCCGTATGGAACGGGACCCATTGGTCTAGCCTAGGAGCCGGCACAAGCGGCTTTGTACAGGCTATAAACATTACACCTACCCATATCTATGCCGGGGGGAACTTCGCCATAGCAGGAGGCGCCACCGTCAACAGAATTGCCCGATGGAACCGTAACTCCTTACAATGGGAGGCCATGGGAACAGGACTCAGCGGTAACGTCAACGCCATGCAGCATGACGACACCTACCTCTATGCAGCCGGGAATTTCCAGACCGCTTCAGACAACGGGAATATTGACAAAATAATGAACGGCATGGCAAGATGGAGTGTTGGCCAAGGCTGGGAGGCAATGGGAGAAGGGACTGCCGTGGGAGTGGACAACCAAGTAAACGCTCTGGCCTTCAACACGGAAAAATCCCAACTCTACACAGCAGGTAATTTCAATAGCGCAGGATCTATAGATACCAAGAACTTGGCACTTTGGGGAGTCGAAATAAATTGTATCATCAACAGTTTTGAGCCAGTATATACCGTTGATGGGATACTACAAACAGGGGAGCAGGAAATTACTGTTCAAGAAGGAGCGGAACTTATTTTAAGTGTTTCGCCAAATATAACTTTCTCCATTCAGCTAGTTGATAATACTGTAGTATCTGGTAACCACACTATTTCAAATATTGCTATTTCACAAGCAGGAATTTACACATTCACTTCTGAAGAAGGCTGTATAAAAACGTTACAAATTAATGTAGCTCCATTAATTGAGGATACAGATAACGATGGTGTTCCCGATGATATTGACGAATGCCCCAACACTCCACCCGCTACTGTTGTGGATGATAAGGGTTGTACAATTTCAACTATTCCGACTATTCCAATGGATAATTATATTATTTCCGCTACTGGGCTCAGCTGTATAAGCTCCGATAACGGATCAATATCCATTTTATCCAAGGACTCTGAAATAGCGACTACCGTCAACCTTATTGGTAATGACATCAATAACAACTATAACTTTAAGGAAAATCTAGAGATAGATAATCTAAAAGCAGGCGGATACAAAGTTTGCTTATCAGCAGAAGCTTACCCTGATTTTCAACTATGTTCCCAGATTACAATTACCAAACCCGAAAACCTGTTGGTAACCTCCACCCTAGATAAAAGAAATAACGTACTTACCTTAAAAATGAGTGGCGGCCAACAATACAATATTATCCATAATGGCCAAAAAGTCATTACAGAAGAAAACCTGTATCAATTGAGAATGACGGGAAGTTTAAATGTTGTCCAAGTATCTACCGATAATTACTGCCAGGGTACTTTTGAGAAAACTTTTTCAGCAAACAGTTCCTATGTATATCCAAATCCATTTAGGGATGATATAACAATAAACTCCATAGATGACACCTCCAATGTGGTGAAAACATCCATATATTCTTCCATGGGAGTATTAATCTTATCTGATACGTCCCACTATCTTAATGAAAAAGTACATATTCAAACTTCATATCTTCCTTCAGGAGTTTATTATTTATTTGTAGATAATGGAAAAACAATCGTTTCTCATAAAATAATAAAGCAATGAAATCACTAATAATTCCAATAGTATTTATTCTCTTGATTATTTCATGTGATAGCAACAACGATGAAATTACCAATATAGAACCTACACCGGGTAAAGCTCAACTGATTTTTCCAGAAAATGCTTCCGAATGTATAGAAGGGGAAATACTATCTGAAACGCAAAGTGAAGTCCTTTTTCAGTGGACCGAATCAGAAAACACAAACGGGTACCAAGTTAACCTTACCAATATAATTACAAAAAATACTAAAGAATATTCCACGGAAAACAATAAACTTTCTATCCAAATTGAAAGGGGTACCCCCTATTCATGGCAAGTGATTTCTAAAAGTAATTCCATGAGTACTAAAAGTGAAACTTGGTCTTTTTATAATGCGGGAAACAATATTAAATATTATATTCCCTTTCCAGCGGAGAATATCTCACCTATCAACGCTGCCAAATTACCCTCCAATCAAACAACTATTAATTTGGAATGGAATGCTAGTGATCTGGATTCTGACATTGTAGAATACGATATTAACTTTGGTGAAAGTAATTCTCCTGCTATTTATAAAGCTCAAATTAAGGAGACCACACTTAACAATGTACCTGTTTCCACAGGAAAAGCCTATTACTGGAGCATCACTACTAGGGATGCGGTAGGCAACGAATCGTTGTCTGGTACATTTATGTTTCAAGTAGAGTAAAATACCTAATTCTTTTGCCTGCATTTATAGCACCTATTTACAATTTAATTAAGTACACCTAACCATATTTATGTCGGGGGGAATATGCCATAACAGGAGGCGCCCCCGTCAACAGAATCGCCCGACGGAACTGTAACTCCTTGCTATAGGCCGCCATGGGAACAGGACTCAGCGGTAACGTCAACGCCATGCAACATAACGGTGCGCGGGGAATTTCGAGACCGCTTTAAACAACGGGAATATTGACAAAATAATGAACGGAATGGCACGATGAAGCGATGGCCAAGACTGGGAGTCATTGGGAGAAGGGACTGCCATGGGAGTGGACAACCAAGTAAACGCTCTGGCCTTCAATCCCAACTCTACACAGCAGCTAATTTCAATAGCGCAGGATCTATAAATACCAATAACGTAGGACTTTGGTCCGAAGCAATTATCATTTCCCCAAACACTTAAAAGATTCAATTTTATTCTATCCCAATCCATATGTAGATAGTGTAAATATCATCTTAGAAAATTACTCCGCTATTACTGGTCGAGCTTCATTGTATACCTATTCTGGGGTGTTGGTCAGTTCAGATGAATATCTGATACAGAACAATATTAGTACCTTGTACTAGCCTGAACTATTTAGTGGGAAATCCGCATTAAAATTATTATTGAACTTGCACTGGAAGATTTAAAGTCAACTTACCGTTTGTTGTACGAGAACTATAAAATCCCTTCAATAGAAATTTAAAACGATATAGAAAAAAAATCAAAAAAAAATGTCCTTGGCATACGCCAAGGACATTTTTTAAACTGTTAAGAATGGTTATTAGAAATTCTTAACATTAAACTCAGACCTTCTATTTACACTATGTTTGGATTCTGGACAATACTTAGTACCATCACAATCGTTTAGCAAATGTGCTTTTCCAAAGCCTTCTCCAGATAACCTGCTAGCATCAATCCCTTTCTTGCTAACTAAATAATCTATAGTATTTTTTACTCTTTTCTCGGTTAAGATCAAATTGTAAGCCTGCGATCCTCTTGCATCAGCATGTGAACCAACATTTAAGGTAACGTTAGGATTTGCTTCCATTATTACAGCAATCTTATCCAATCTATCTTTTTCTCCTGAGCTCAAGGCTGAAGTATTAAATCCAAACTGAACATGACCAACAGCTTTCACTTGATTCTCAATGTCTAATCTTCTTTGTTTTTCGGCATCGTTTCTAGCCTGCTCTTCAGCAGCCAAACGAGCTTGCTCTTTCTCTCTAGCCAATCTCTCTGCTAGAAGTCGAGCTTCTTCCTCCGCTCTTTTCGCAGCAACTATAGAATCTGTAATTCTTTCCTGTTCCTGAATCAACCCAAGTTTTATCATTCCCTTTTTAGAAAGTCCCTTTTCCATACCGAAACGGTAAACTACTCCGGCAGAATGTTGTAAATGGTTGTCAGCATCTCCTCCCATGCCCCATTTTCCTGAACTACTGAAATCCAAACCAACACGATCAGAAAACCAAGTTCTAAAACCAACAACAGCGTTATAGGTACCCATAGATTCACCTTGTGCTCTTGTATATCCAAGACCAGCCCCTACATAAGGATCAAAAAAACCAGTTTCCCCGATAATTTTGTTCAAATCATAACTCAATCTAGCATCTAATCCAAGGTATTTAGATTCTGAGGTGTTTACAGCACCATCAACAATTTTCCCTAACTTATATTTATTGTAGGTTCCAATACCTTCAATTCCAAGACCACTTTTAAAATACCTTCCAATACTTACTCTAGAAGGATAAGCCAATGAATTCCAATTGTTATCAATATCAAATTTACCTTTGAGACTAGTACCAGAACCGGAATCATCTACAAAATTATAACCTAATCCAACCATCCAAGAGCTTTTTACTATACTGTCCTTTTCGGTCAATTGCAAATCCTGTGCAAAAGAAAAATTAAAGGCACTAACAAGTAAAAAAACCAAAACAAATCTACATATTCTCATTTGTAAAATAAATTTAAATTTTTAAAATATTCAACGCCAAAAATAAGGCTTATTTTAATATTAAACTATTAAAAAATTACTAATGTCTGACAAATTGCAATATTATTCGACATACAACTGTTCTAGATTCTGTCACATGTCTTTTCTATTTTCCTAATTTATTTTACCCGAAAAATTAGCGCACACTTCTTCATTGTTGAAAATGCAACAATACGCTCACTAAATTAAAATAACCCCAATGTAGCCTACTGATTCTTAAAAATATATGAACAATAAAAAACGTCGTTACTAGGTTTAATCGTTGTCCCCTACCCAAACAATTTCTTTATTAGTCCGCAGTATGGAATACATACAAAATGGAGTAGTATTTGTAAGAAATGCTATTTTAGCAGATGTAGGTGAATTCTTCACATCAATCTTGATGCTATCATAAGATTCTTCCCATACAAATAGCTCAAAACTCCTAACCCCATCTGTTATTCCAGCAGCATAAAACAGTAAAGCCTCTTTGGTAAAATCTACCTTTGGGATCGAGATACCAGGTTTTCTGGTCCTATTAATCTGTAGGAAAACCTTTTTTAAAGCTTTTTCATCGGTAATCACCTTAAAAATTGGGGTTTCTACATTGCTATACAATTCCTGCATGACTAGGCGCAGCTTCGTGGAATCGGAAATGACGAAATCTCCTTTCTTCGAACTCGCCTTTTTTTGACCGGAGCACGATATTCCAATAATCAATATTAACCATAGAATTGATCGCATCAGTTTTGTTCCGAACTTTGATGTCGTGAAGAAAGCGCCTTTTCATATATAGCTTCATACAATGGCAATACTTTTAAAATATCAAAATCCAAAGCTGCATTGGCCGCATTGGTCTTAAATTTTTCCAAGGTTACATCATCACTTAATATTTTCAAGGCATTCTCTGCCATTTCATCCACATTACCAACATCGCTCAAATATCCGGTTACCCCGTGACGGTTTACTTCCGGTATCCCTCCAGTATTACTGGATATTACAGCTACATGGTTAATCATGGCCTCCAAAGCAGCTAACCCAAAGCTCTCCGTCTCGGATGGCAATAAGAATAGGTCTGAAAAACAAAGAATTCTATCGATCTCATTACTATTACCTAAAAAAATCACTTTATTGCTAATTCCAAGATCAATACACAATTGCTCTGCCTCTTCTTTCTCGGGCCCCTCTCCCACCATTACCAATTTGGCCGGAATTTTATTTTGCACCTTATGGAAGATATGTATAACGTCCATGATGCGCTTTACCTTCCTGAAATTACTAATATGCGTAATGATTCTTTCTTCATCAGTTGCCATTAACGAGCGTTGACAATCCGTGAACTGCATGCCGTATTTTCGCTTATCGATAAAATTAGGCACCACTTCAATTTCCTTTTTAATATCGAACAACTCTAAGGTACTCTGTTTTAAATTTTCTGATACCGAAGTAACCACATCAGATTTATTGATGCTAAATGTTACTGCCGGCTTGTAAAATGGATGTTTTCCCACCAAGGTGATATCGGTACCGTGCAAGGTGGTGACCATAGGAACATAAATTCCTTCCTCTTCCAACATCTTCTTTGCCATATACCCTGCATAGGCATGTGGAATGGCATAGTGTACATGTAATAATTCTATCCCATATAGTTTTATGGTATCCACTAATTTACTAGACAGCGCCAGTTCGTAGGGCTGATAATGAAATAGCGGATATTCTGGAACGTTTACCTCATGAAAGTGTATTTTATTGCTCAACTGTTCCAGACGGACAGGTTGCCTATAGGTGATAAAATGGATTTCATGTCCCCTATTGGCTAGTGCAATTCCCAATTCTGTGGCCACTACCCCACTTCCTCCAAATGTTGGATAACATACTATAGCTATTTTCACTCGTTCTTATTTTAACTAATTACATGACACTAAATCACTTAAAAAATTTAGAATCGATTTACACTCCCTATGTTACCAGAAGAATGCCCTAAAACCTTAAGTTCTATAAATGTATTTAAAAATTTAAAGTGTAGTGGCATGTTTTTAAATTAATGGACCGTTGCCCCACTTAAAAATAAGAAAGCAACGCTTCCACGCCCCTACGCAACCTCAAAAACAACATTAGTCGATTTAGAACAAAGGAAATTTCAGAAAATGTAAAAAATATGAATTATTTGGCGCACCAAACAAGTTAAGAAACTAAAAGTTAATTCAATATCGCTTCATAAATAACCTTTTGGATCCTTGTCCTAAGTCCAGATTTCACCAAAAGAGTATTGGTTGCCGTAGGAAAGGTCCTGTTAGACAGAAAAACATATACCAAATCCTCCTCTGGATCGGCCCAAGTATAGGTGCCGGTAAATCCACTATGACCAAAACTTTTTCTGGAGACAAGTTCACTGGCAGGACCTCCTCCATTTGGTTCGGGTTTATCAAAGCCCACACCCCTTCTAACATTTTTATCACAAAAGAAACAGGTATTGAATTTTTTCACCGTTCTACTCTCCAAAAATTGCTGTCCTCCATAATACCCATTTTGAAGATACATCTGCATGATTTTTGCAATATCATTGGCATTGCTAAAAAGTCCAGCGTGGCCACCTATACCTCCTTGCATTGCCGCCCCCATATCGTGTACATAACCCTGAACCCTTTGATACCTGTAGTAATTATCATCCTCCGATGGGGCAATATCTCCCTTTAAGAATTTACCTAGGGGATTGTATCCTGTATGTGTTGCTCCAATGGGTTTATATAAAAAATCATCCGCCAATTGATCTAACCCTTCCTTATAAGTATCCTCTATATATTTCTTCATCACATAATAGGCTACATCACTATAACGATACCTATTGGCCTTAAGGGTCTGCCTCCCTATCCTATTATATATAGAGTCTTTATATTGATCCGTAATATACAAATGGTCCGCAACCTTTACAGAAAAGCCATCGGTTAATTGATGGCGATAGAATTCTTTAGACGGTTTTCGCTTCTCATCCAATGTACTAAGGTAAAATGCGATCCAGGCGGGCAATCTTCCGTAATGCGACAAAGCTTTTAAAACAGTTACGTCCTTTAATTCTGAATCCGAAAAAGATGGAATAAGCTCCTGAAAAGTACTATTAAGAGCTACTTTCCCTTCTTCTTCCATCTTCATTATCATTGGTAAGGTGGCTAATATTTTGGTCAGCGAGGCAAGATCATAGATAGTATTTGGGGTGATTTTTACTTCTGAATCATAGGTAGGTTTTCCAAATCCCTTGTTGTACACAATTTTCCCTTTCCGTGCCACGAGCACTTGCGCACCAGGAAACATTAAGGAATCTAAGCCGTCCTGAACCAGCTTGTCTACTTGTGCCAGTTTACGGGAACTTAACCCTACACGCTCCGGAATACTATATCCTAATCGCATCAAGGATTCTAACGATATTGAGGTATTTACAGGAAACTCTGGATGTGAACTTACTGGCAACACGCCTTTTGCTGGTAAGGCCCCAAAGATGATTTGTGCCGTTTTCTCTTGTGCGATCTTGCTATTTTGATACCCTACTACTACTGCATCAATATTTTGGAAAGAAGGAACATCTAACAAAGCATACGGTTTAACAAAAAGAGCCAGTATTAAATTTGAGGTCCGTTCCCTTCCTATTTCTTCTAACCAATTTAATTCCGTCCTAGTAAATTTATAAGATTTCCATGGGTTTGCATTGCTTTTATGGAGTCCTATGACTATTAAATTATAATCTTTTAACTTGCTCTTTAAAGTAGCGATATCATTACCGTTAACTTGGGTGACCTCTGCATACTTATTGAGCTCCTCCAAAAAAGGATCACTGTTATCGTCCCCAAATTTCACATAGGCGATCTTTTTGTTCTCTAGTTTTTTTATGGCCAATAAGGAAACATTATTTTTCACTACCGTAATAGCGTTCTCTATGGCCTCTTCGTATAGCACATCATCTTCCAAGGAATTAAGATCCTGATATAAGTTTTCAACTTTAATAGGACTATACCTATTTAACCCTACCTTATACTTGGCCAACAATATTTTTTTAACGGAATAAGCCAACCTGTTTTCTGTAATTCGACCTTTATTATAGGATTCCAAAAGCTTCGCTTTAGCTTTTGGCACATCCAACGGCATTAGGAGAATATCATTACCAGCTATAAATGCAGATAGTTCCACCTCTCCTTCCTTCGCGAAATTGGAAACTCCTTGCATATTAAGAGCGTCGGTAAAGACCAATCCCTTAAAACCTAACTGCTCCTGCAGCACTTCCCCTATAATCTGTTCGGACAAGGATGAAGGGTGACCTTCCTTTATTTCTAGGGCGGGAACACTGAGGTGGGCCACCATTACACTACTTAACCCTTCTTTAATCAGCTTTCTGTAGGGATAAAGCTCTATACTGTCTAGCCGCTGTCTATTAAAATCGATAACTGGCAACGCCTTATGCGAATCCACCTCCGTATCCCCATGTCCCGGAAAATGCTTGCCACTAGACAATACACCCGCACTTTCCATCCCTTTCATAAAAGCGATTCCCTTTTGGGCTACATTTTCCCTATCCTCTCCAAAAGATCGGTTCCCTATTATAGGATTTTTAGGATTGATGTTTATATCTATGTCTGGGGCAAAATTTATGTGTACTCCCAGTCTTTTGGCATGCTTCCCAATTTGATGGCCCACTTTTTCTACCACGGAATTATCCGTAATGGCTCCCAAGGTCATATTCCAGGGAAAAGCATAAGTAGAATCTAACCGCATCGCCAATCCCCATTCCGCGTCCATCCCTATCATCAGTGGGATTTTTGAGTTTTTCTGATATTCATTGGTCAATTGAGCCTGTCTAACAGGTCCTCCTGTGGAAAAGATTAACCCTCCAAGATGCTGGTCTCTAATCAATTTCTTAGTCCTTTCAACGCTGGCCTTACTTTGGTCCGAGGTTACCATTACCATAAAAAGCTGCCCTAATCTTTCATCAAGGGACATTTTCTCATAGGTAGCATTAACCCAATCTCGCTGCTGTAAACTATCCTTTGTAATTAAAGGATTGCCCTGGCCATGGATATAAGAAATTGAGATAAAAAAGAAACATAAAAAATAATTGATGCGCATAAAGAAACTTATGAAATTGTAATAGGGCATTATTCCCCCAATACTAATTGTTGGGGTACAACCAAAAAACGAGCCAAAAGTGGTATCCTGAAAAATATTACATAAAACGGGAATGCCAACTTTCAGATGCGGGAACCTCCCAATGGTTTTCATATTCCATTTTGTTGTTCACCAAATTGTTGAAAACAATAGTATTTTTGGAAACCGCCTTTTGCTTCGCCATCTTTTTAAAGTCGACCAAGGTTTTGTAGGCTACAAAATCGCCTTGTTTATAGGAGACATTCATTTTGTCTAACAAACCGATATTGTATTTCTTTTCTAGTTGTAATATAAAGTTTACAGAGGCATCTATAGAGCAGCCCGATGCGGGATTGATGGACTGATCTAGGGCAAGTACAATAAATCTATTGTACCTAATCTCACAACCCGCGCGCAATTCGCTACCATGGGCCGTCCAGTCCTCAATAAATTCGTTTAATAGTAATTTTACCTCCCCAAGTTCCTCTTGCGAAAAACTTCTACTGGCTTGATAGATCCAAACCCTTGCTTCATCTGGTAATGTATTGAACTCTACTAGCATTTTTATAATTTTATTGTTTTCCCAAAAGATTTTTTGGGGTTTAAATTTTGAATATTCAAAGAACCTATCCCTTGCTACCAAGTGTTAGGTATGGCTGTCTAAAGCGACTGCAGTTTTAATAGTATTTCCCTTCTCCTGTTGGCCTGGAATTGAACTACAGATCCTCTGCCGTAGCGATCAATTCGGCTATATCCATTACGGCAATTGAAGTCTCTTTATCTTTGGTTTTAACTCCGTCCGTCATCATAGTGTTACAAAACGGACAACCTGCCGCAATAATATCGGGCTTCACCTCTATAGCTTGTTCCGTCCGTTCTACATTAATATCCTTATTCCCTTTTTCGGGTTCTTTCCACATTTGGGCTCCTCCTGCGCCACAGCATAATCCGCGCGACTTACAGCTTTTCATTTCTACCAGTTCAGCATCCAACTTTCTAATTAGATCTCGCGGGGCTTCATAAACATTATTGGCACGCCCTAAATAGCAGGGATCATGAAAAGTAATTCTTTTGCCCTTAAATTGTCCGCCTTCCATGGAAATCTTTCCAGATTCCAACAAATGCTTTAAAAATTGCGTATGGTGCACTACCTCGTAATTACCACCAAGCCCAGGGTATTCATTTTTTATGGTGTTGAAACAATGGGGGCATGCAGTAACTATTTTTTTTACCTCATAGGCATTCATCACTTCTATATTGGTAACGGCCTGCATCTGAAACAAAAATTCGTTCCCTGCTCTTTTAGCCGGATCGCCTGTACAGCTTTCCTCTGTTCCCAAGACTGCAAAATTAATCTTTGCCTTGTTTAATATTTTTATAAAGGCCTTTGTTATTTTTTTTGCTCTATCATCAAAACTTCCTGCACAGCCTACCCAGAACAACACTTCTGGCTGTTGACCTGCTGCAAAAAGTTCGGCCATGGTAGGCACTTTTAATTCATTTCCCATTTCAACCTATCTTACATTATGATTCCTTGGACCAATTAAGCCTATCCATCTGATTAAATGGCCATGGTGCCCCGTTGTTTTCAATATTACCCATCATATTATTCAGATCGGATGGGGCTGCGGACTGTTCCATTACCAAATATTGCCTCATATCCATTATAATGGATAAGGGATCTATACTCACCGGGCAAGCCTCTACACAGGCATTACAAGTGGTACATGCCCAAAGCTCCTCATGGCTGATATAATCTCCCAATAATTGTTTTCCATCAGGAACAAACACACCTTTATTGGCGTCCATGTTCTTCCCCACTTCTTCCAACCTATCCCTGGTATCCATCATGATCTTTCTTGGGGACAATTTCTTACCGGTCAGGTTTGCGGGACATTCGCTGGTACAGCGACCACATTCTGTACAGGTATACGCATTTAATAATTGTACCCATTCAAGGTCCATTACATCTGAAGCGCCAAATTTTTCAGGTGGAGCAGCATTTTCATCGGGTGCGGCAAAGGGATCCGCTGTGGGATCCATCATCAACTTTACTTCTTTGGTCACAGAATCCAAATTATTAAACTGACCTTTTGGTCTTACCTTCCCAAAATACGTATTGGGGAAAGCTAAGAGTATATGTAAATGTTTGGAATAGTACAGATAGTTAAGAAACATTAAGATTCCTGTTATATGCAACCACCACGCCGTTCGTTCCAGTACAATTATTGAGGATATTGACATTTCTTGGAACAAGGGAGCAATAAACTGACTCACAGGGAAGGCTCCTGCCTTGGTATAATGAGCCACATCCATTTGTTGCAACTGGTAATCTGCCGCATTCATGGTTAAAAAAAGAACCATCAATACAAATTCTATATACAAAATTAGATTCCCATCCTTTTTGGGCCAACCGGCCATTTCTGGATTTAAAAATCGTTTTAATTTAATAATGTTCCTACGCACCCAAAATAAGAATACCGCAACAATCACCAATAAGGCTAGAATTTCGAAAGAAGCGATCAAAAAACTATAAAATCCCCCTAAAAAAGAAAATATCCTATGGGTGCCCAACAAACCGTCCAAAACTATTTCTAGGACTTCAATATTAATAATAATAAATCCCACATACACAATAATATGTAGTATCCCCGGAATAGGCCTCACTACCATCTTAGTCTGTCCCAATGCAATTCTTGCCATATTTCTCCATCGCTGGGAAGTATGGTCACTAGTATCTACTGGTTTCCCCAATTTAATGTTGCGGATAAGTTTCTTTACATTTTTGGCGAAAAATGCAATTCCGGCAATAAGAAGGATTGCAAAAAGAATATTGGGAATATAGTCCATGGTCTAATCGGTTATTTCTTTGGCCGGATCATCGGAGGGAACGGCATAATCTATTTGTTTTTTCCCAAATACCGAAACATTGACATAGCGTTTCGGGTTTAAGCGGAAATCTTGAAGAAGCAAGTCCAATTGTTGGGAGGCGTCTGTTAGATTGTTGTACAAGGTTTGGTCGTTGACCAATTTCCCAAGGGTCCCATCACCATTTTCTATTTTGGCCAACACTACGTTTAGATCGCCAAGAGTGGTCTGTAGGCCTTTAATCGTTTCTCCCAGTCCAGCATTAGCCAAGGAGTCCGATAACTTGCTAAAGTTGTCCGTGATAGTACTTAAGTTGCTTATGGAATTATTTAAATTCTCCTTATTGCCGTTTAATATGGCGTTTAGTGCATCTGCACTCCCTTGAAAGCTTTTTACCATAGCACTAAGTCCGGCTATACTTTCCCTTAAATCCTTTTTTGCTTTTGGATCTAAGACTTCATTCACATTCATCAACAGGGTATCCGCATTGGATATTGCACCTTCTACCTTCAATTGCAAGGGAGCTAACCGTTGTTGTACCAAATCTGTTAATCCGGGTCTGGTCGCCGAAGACAAAGTATCTCCGGATATGGCCATTTCAGCCCCGTCAAATACTGGTTTTATTTGAATGCCCTTACCTCCTATGATACCTGTATCATAGAGTTCGGCCTTACTGTTCTTTGAAAAGGAAAAGTTATTGCTCACTGTAAAGGTGACCAAAAGGCTACCGGAAGCATCCTTAAACCTAATATCATTCACTTTTCCTACAGAAAATCCATTTATGGTCACCTGTGTCCCCGATTGTAATCCTCCCACATGTTGGTAGACTGCGTAGAATGTCTTGCTATTGTCGAAGAGCGGTGTGGACTTTAAATAACTAAACCCCAAAATGAACAACAGAATACCGCCAATAACAATAATTCCTGTTTTTACTTCCCTAGATATTTTCAAAAGATTTTATTTTCAGTTGCTAACAAAATTAGAAATAATTTTTAGAAGAGTGGCTATTATTCCGAAAGGTATTTAAGAGCCTTTGTTACGGAGATCCGTTCCCCATCCATATAGGCAACTATATAGGAGGTATCGTACCCCTTAGCATCGGCATTACTCTTTAGCAAAGTGGCCTGAAAATGGTCGTCCGTATTCCCATACATATACCTATACATATTGCTATATTTCTCCTTAGATAGGGTATTTAGTCCTTTAAAATTTTCAGAATGCAATGGGATATTCTTGGCACTTGCAAAAATTTGCACTTTAAAGATAATATTAGCGGATTTCTTGACAGGATTTGTAGCATCGTCATTAGCTTCGTTGACCACTATTTTAGGTGCTTTAGCCGACTCGTCCTTTATTACCAACTTGGGTCTATTCTCCGATTGCGTATCTTTAGAAGTAACCCCTCCCGTCTTTTTTATTGCCGACTGAGTTTTATTAGCATCTACCACTACCAGTGTGTTTTTGGAAACTACAGGCTCCTCAAATGCAATCATTCCCTTTTTATAAGTAAGGATAGCATCTGCGATGGCCCCAGCCATCTCATCGTGACCTTTTCTGGAATTTAAATAAGCCCCCTCGTTCTTGTTGGTCAAAAAACCAGTTTCAACCAATACACTGGGCATAAACGTTTGGTGTAGCACAATAAATCCCGCCTGTTTTACCTTACGATCATTTCTTTTTAGTTTTTTGGAGAAATTATCCTGCATCAATTTAGCCAGATTAATACTTTGGTCCAGAAATTCCTCCTGCATAATGGTAAGTCCAATAACGGACTCAGGAGAAGTAATGTCGTAAGCCGCATACCTACTCTCATAATTATCTTCCAAATAGATTACCGAGTTTTCCTTTTTGGCGATTTCAAAATTTTGCTTATTGGCATGCAAACCCAAGACAAAGGTTCCAGCGCCATGGGCATCCGAGGTGTGGGAATCACAATGCACAGAAACAAACAGGTCTGCATTGGCTTTATTGGCAATTTCCCCCCGCTTGTACAAGTCCACAAAAGAATCATCTTTTCTTGTGTAGATCACTTTAATATTGGGGTTTTTCTCCAAAATCTTTCCAACACCTAAAACTATTTTTAGCGCTATATTTTTTTCTAGATACCCATTCCCTAAATTCCCAGGATCATGGCCGCCATGGCCAGCATCAAGCACCACAATAAACTTTCCTTCAGTATCCGCCTTATTTATTTTTTCTCCAAAAGAAACCATAAAGAAAGCCAAAAGTATAAATGATATAAGGGAAATCCGTTTTTTATTCATATCGCGAGTTGTAATTTGATCATTATATTAGGTTAAATTTATTGCAATACCCTACATACACAACAAAAATTATATGTAAGTTTGGACCCGAATTGTTGCCAAACCGTTACAAAAATAGGATATCTAGCTTTGCAATCAAATAAACATCATGTACTTTTCCTATTGCTCCTTTTATTTGGCGCCTTTACAACTACGGCCCAAGAAGACCAAATTATACCATTGCCCATTGCTGCGCATAAGGACACCATAGTTGCACCCCTTTTTCCAGATCCAAAATTAGCGGTATTAGGCGACTCCACAAAAATTGATTCTATAGGTGGAAAGCAAGCCTTTCTTCTGGATAAAATCAAATACAAGGCCAAGGATTACGTAAAAATGAGCCAAAAAGATCAGAAAATTTATCTGTATAACGAGGCAGAACTATACTATCAGGATACGGAGTTAAAGGCCGGTATAATTATAATGGACTACACTAAAAATGAGGTCTCCGCCGGGCGTATTAAGGATTCGCTGGGAAATTATACCCAGTTACCCTATTTTAAACAGGGTACCAATATAGTGATCCCAGATTCCATTAGATTTAATTTCAACACTCAAAAGGCCATTATTTGGAACTCTAGAACAGAGCAACAGGCCGGGTTGGGACAGTTGGGAAGCGATGCCATGAAGGTTTATGCTGAAATCACTAAAAAAGAAAACGATTCCGTTTATTTCTTAAGTCAAGGCAAGCTTACCACCTCCAAGGATACGGTTAATCCCGATTATTACATCAAAATAAATAAGGCCAAATTTGTACCCAAGAAAAAAGTAATTGCCGGTTTTAGCAATTTATATATTGCCGATGTACCCACTCCTATAGCTCTTCCGTTTGCTTATTTCCCATTAACGGTAGGAAGGACTGCAGGCCTAATGATGCCCACCTTTGGAAGTGACCCCAATAGAGGCTACTTTTTGCAGAATGGAGGGTATTACCTGCCCATAAACGATTATGTGGACCTTACGCTTACCGGAGATCTCTATACCAACGGTAGTTATGGCCTTAGAACACAATCTATTTACACCAAGAGATATAAATATAGAGGAAATATAAATTTTAGATATGAAAACCTGATCACAAGCCAGAAAGGGTTTAGTGATTATAGCAGGACCACTATATACAATATACAGGTGTCACATTCCCAAGACCCCAAGAATAACCCAAATTCCAGATTCCAAGCTTCCGTAAACCTAGGGAGTAGTTCTTACTACCGGAATTCGCTTTTACAGCAAAACCTGCCCAACACCCAGGTAAACAACTTATCATCATCTATTTCCTATTCCAAAACCTTTCCGGCATATCCGTCGGTAAACACGAGCCTTACGGCCACACATAACCAAAACACCAATACCGGAACGGTAGATGTTACCTTGCCTACGTTGCAGACAAGTATGGAACGTATATACCCATTCGCCCCTAGAGAAGGCATAAAAAAGGGTATCATTCAAAATGTAAACTTCCAATACAACCTTAATGCTAGAAATAGCATCAGGACTACTGAGGAGGACTTTCTGACCAGTAGAATGTTTAAGGAATCAAAATTTGGAGCAAGACACTCCATACCCTTAAGCACGAACTTTAAGGTCGCCAAGCATTTTAGCGTTAGTGTAGGGGGTTCTTATGAAGATGTTTGGGCCATTGAAACCTATAAACGCGATTATGATCTGGATACTAAAAGAGAGGTGATTACCGACACCATTAGCGGATTTGACCGCTATAACAAATACAATTTTAGCTCCAGTATTGGAACTACAATGTATGGAACCTTCAACTTTGGCGAGGACAAGAAAATACAAGCCATAAGGCACGTCATGAGGCCCTCCTTAAGTTACGGCTACACCCCTTCTTTTGATCAATTTTACGACAGCTATATAGGAGCCAACAACGAAGAGGAACTGTACAGCAGGTTTGAAGGCACCTTAAACGGAGCACCAGGCTTAAATAAGTCGAGCTCCATGAGTTTCTCCTTGGGAAACCAACTGGAAGCCAAAGTACGAAGCAAGGATTCTACCGCCACGGAAGCCAAAAAGATTTCCCTCCTGAGCAATCTAAACTTATCGGCCGGCTATAATTTTGAGGCCGACTCTCTAAAACTGAGTCCGTTGAACATAAACGGAGGGACCAATATATTGAACAATAAAATGTCTATTAACTTTGGCGCCAGTTTAGACCCATATGCCATTGACAATAATGGAACCAGAATAAACACCTTTAACATAGACAATGGAGGAAGTCTTTTTAGACTTACTTCAGCAAGGGGAAACGTAAGTTATTCCATAAGCAGCGAAACCTTTGGAAAGAAAACTGATGACAAGAAAGACAGTAAGGACGAGTATGATTATGTTGCCTCTAGTGGCGGTAGGGACGATGATCTTTTTGGAAAAGCAGAGGATTTTAACCAAAACAGGCCTGGGGAAGATGGAGACAAGGGCTCCGAAGATGTAGAGAACCCCTTTTACGGCACAAAGTTGCCTTGGGACCTACGTATGTCCTACGCCGTTAATTACTCCAATTCCAATAGGCAAAACGCCGTTGGGAGTCACGCCTTAATGTTTTCCGGAAACATTCAATTGTCTCCTAGGTGGAAGGTAGGTGGATCCTCTGGATATGATTTTAAAAACAAGGGCTTTACCCTTACCCAATTGAGATTTGAAAGAGATCTAAAGAGTTTTAGAATGAATTTCAACTGGACCCCATTTGGAACCTATAAGCGGTGGTATTTCTTTATCGGGATCAAGAGTTCTATCTTGCAAGACCTTAAGTGGGAAAATCGCAGTCAGCCTAGCCGAAGAAGATAACCCCAACTTAAATAGACTGATTAAAAAAAAAGAAGTGGTTTGGGCCAATTTCCCGAACGATTATTGTGCATAACAAAGATCCACTCAGAAACACTATAACATAATAAATAACAGAGGATATGAAAACAATTATCAACACCACAAACGCTCCAGCGCCTATAGGCCCGTACAATCAGGCTGTATTGACAGGGAACACCTTGTACATTTCTGGACAGATACCCCTAGACCCAAAGACCGGGGAATTGGTTGCGGGCGACATAAAAAAGGAAACGCAACAATCCATGGAAAACTTAAAAGCCATTCTTACCGAGGCAAGAATGACTTTTGAAAATGTTGTTAAATCGTCGATATTCGTAAAAGACATGCATCAGTTCTCACTGATAAATGAGGTTTACGGAGCTTATTTTAATGCTGAAACAGCCCCAGCTAGGGAAACTGTAGAAGTAGCCAACCTCCCTAAATTTGTGAATGTTGAAATTTCTATGATCGCTATTAAATAGCAGCCCTATGAAATTCAACAAGTCCTTCTATAGGTCTTTGTCTAATAACCCCTAGTACCAGATCGTTTCTTTCGATTACCGCAGTCAACTCATCGCGTAGATAATGCGCAATACTGCCAACAAAACTAACTGGAACCTTGGTGGCCAATTCAAATTGCATGATGTAATTGTTTACAAATTGCTGAAAGCCTTTATCGATCACCCCTCTACTGTAGGGGTGGTTTTTATTTTCCACAATAAACCTTGCAAAGGTAGCTAGATAGGTATTTGGATTGGGCTGTTTGTACAGGTTTTCCTTAATAACATCTGCATCAAGATTGTACTCCTTTTCAAACTTGGTAGCCAAATCCTTTGGCATTTTATTAAAGTAATAATCACGGATCAATTTTCTACCGAAAAAGTTACCACTACCATCATCCATCGGAATATACCCTAAGGAAGCAACTTTTTGATGTAATATTTCACCATCATAATAGCTACAATTAGATCCTGTACCCAAAATACATACTATGCCGTGATGCCCCACTTTTGTGGTTGCATAAATAGCAGCATAAGTATCTTCTTTAACCTCCGCTTTCGCATTGGGAAAAAATTCTTTAAAGATTTCGCCCAAGAAATTTCTCATCCTATCGGTACCACAGCCTGCACCGTAAAAATACAAATGCGAAACTCTTTCCCTATTCTTGGAAAGTTCAAAATTATCGGCCAAACGATCTTCAATAACAGGTCTTGTCAATACCTCTGGGCTAAGTCCAAGGGTTTGTGTCATGAACAACTGGTCTCCTTTTTCATCCAAAGCAATCCAATCGGATTTTGTAGCGCCACTATCAACTATCAATATCATAAAACAATTTTATTAAGTAAAAATCCTGAAAACAAACACAAATATGTTCACTTTCAGGATTTCATTAATTAGTAATGCACTTAGATTATAGTGTATGAATGTACTGAGCCAAGTCTACCAATTTATGAGAGTATCCAGTCTCGTTATCATACCAAGATATCACTTTGAAAAACTTAGAATTCAACTCGATTCCAGCACCTGCATCAAAAATACTAGTTCTTGGATCTCCGATAAAATCTTGTGAAACTACTGCTTCCTCTGTATATCCTAAAATTCCTTTCAACTCACCTTCGGAAGCTTTCTTAAATGCTTTCTTAATTTCATCGTAAGAAGTTTCCTTTTCCAATCTAACCGTTAGATCCACTACAGAAACATCTGCAGTTGGAACCCTAAATGCCATCCCGGTAAGTTTTCCCTTTAACGAAGGAATAACCTTAGTTACCGCTTTTGCAGCTCCTGTAGATGCTGGAATAATATTTAGAAGCGCACTTCTTCCACCTCTCCAATCCTTTCTAGAAGGACCATCAACCGTCATTTGTGTAGCTGTGGTAGCATGAACCGTAGTCATCAAAGCTTCCTCTATCCCAAAACTATCATTCAATACCTTTGCCATAGGCGCAAGGCAATTTGTAGTACAAGATGCATTGGAAACAATAGTATCCGATCCTTTAGCATCCTTATGGTTAACTCCCATTACAAACATCGGCGCATTGCTCGATGGTGCAGAGATTACTACTTTTTTGGCACCTCCGTCAATATGGTACTGAGCTGTTTCCAAGGTAGTGAATATTCCGGTACATTCCGCAACAATCTCAGCCCCTACTTCATCCCACTTTAAATTTTTTGGGTCTTTTTCGGCAGTAATACGTACCGTTTTACCGTTTACAATCAGATTACCGTCCTTTACTTCAACGGTACCATCAAATTTTCCGTGTACAGAATCGTACTTCAACATATAAGCCATATGCTCTACATCCAACAAATCATTGATTGCAACTACATCTACATTATCTCTTTTTACGGTTGCCCTGAAGACTAATCTTCCAATTCTTCCAAAACCGTTAATCCCAATTTTTAAATTTGACATTTTATTGTGTTTTAATTTTTATTTATGTTGTCATGATTTCCGAAACCCTTAAGAGCTCTTTATCAATCTTAGTATGTCCTTTAATTGCCTTACTGATCGGTGTTAAGGTAATTGTATTGTCCTGAATACCTACCATAAGGTTGGTCTTTCCTTCCAATAAAGCTTCTACTGCCTTTACTCCCATTCTACTTGCCAAAACACGGTCGAAACAGGATGGTGACCCACCGCGTTGCATATGTCCCAGTACCGATACACGCACATCGTAGATAGGTAAATGTTCTTCCACGTATTCTTTAAGTTCAAATACGTTTTTCCCCGTCTTATCCCCTTCGGCCACCACCACGATGCTAGACGATTTTCCAGATAGTTTACTGCGTTTCAGCGATTCCAATAACCTTTCTAATCCAAGATTCTCTTCTGGGATCAAAATTTCCTCGGCTCCGGCTCCAACGCCAGCGTTTAATGCGATATGACCAACGTCCCTACCCATAACCTCTACAAAAAAGAGTCTGTTATGGGAACTTGCGGTATCCCTAATCTTATCTATACACTCCACAGCCGTATTTAAAGCAGTGTCAAAACCCAACGTATAGGTAGTACCAAAGATATCGTTGTCTATAGTTCCTGGTATACCGATAACAGGAAAGTTAAATTCCTTATTAAAGGTTAAGGCTCCTGTAAAACTACCATCACCACCAATTACCACAAAAGCATCTATCCCAGCTGCCGTTAGTTGATCATAGGCTAGTTGACGTCCTTCTTTTGTCCTAAATGGCAAGCAACGAGCCGATTTAAGTATAGTCCCTCCTTTATTGATTATATTATTTACACTACGCGCATCCATGACCTTAAAATCACCTTCCATCATGCCTTCGAATCCTCTATAGATTCCAACACATTCTATCTTTAAATACGCACATGTCCGAACTACTGCCCTTATAGCAGCGTTCATCCCCGGGGAATCCCCTCCTGATGTAAAAACACCTATTTTTTTTATTGTTGAACCCATTAAAATTTTAAAAAAGCAAAATTAGCAAACTTATTCCAATAATTACCCGACTTTGGCTTTAATTTGACAATAATGTAGCACTAAAACGTTTTCGTTAAGTAATTTCTTCCAATTTGTTAAATTCATAATCATTACTGTACAAAAAGTGATTATTTACAATTTATGTGAAATTCCTTTTCATGTGTTGAAAAAGCATTTTTTATTTCCCTAAAATCTTCAACAACAAGGCTTTAAAGCTTTCAAAATCTACCTGATAGGAAAGCCCAACTCCCTGAGTATATCCCTGACGATCCGCCAAAAATTGTTGGATTTCATTTTCCCTATTGAATATTTTGGCACTAAGAGTCCCCTCCTCATTCAAAAGAATCTGCACCTCAACATCCCCAGCAACCACTGTTTCGGACACTCCACCTACAGGAACCCCTACCCTACCGTTCAGCAAAATCCTATCGCTTATTTGAGTCGACAAGGTTACTCCAATCCTATTTTCGGTCTGAATATCAGTACTTCTATCCAATATTCCCTGTTCGTAGGATAGCCCAAGGTTTAGTTTGTCATTATCTCCCGCCAAAACGGAATTCAACAATCCCGAGGCCGACTGCAAGAGGTTACCGGTCACTGCTTGCTGATTAATTCCTGTCTGTTCATTTACAAACGAACCTTGCGCCAATAAAAATATTGCGTTTCGTTCGGCTATGGTGGGATCTTGCAATCTGTACTCCAATTCCGATTTTATTATGGAATTGGTTCCAGGAAAGTCTATTCTCCAATCTACGACGGGGCTTTCCAATTCCCCTGTCAGATGAACCACAACATCTGTAGGTATACGTCTGGTGTAGCCTGGGTTGTCTAACAAGGGAGCGGGATTGGCATTTAGGGAGTATATGGCCTCCATGTTTAATTGCGCTGCTAGAGGCTCTCTTTCCCAAGTAATATTTCCTCCAGGTTTCACCCTAAAAGATTTATCAATAATACCCCCAAATTTATAATGGAATTCACCTGTTACTACCACAAAATCCCCGTACATATTAAACTTGCCGTTGGTGTTAATTTCAATAAACAAAATCCCAACCCCAGTACCCTTTAGGGAGCTTCCGGTCTTAGTGTCTAACACTATCTCTACCTCCGCATCGGGCGTAACATCCAAGTTAAATGCCAACTCTAGACCCTCCACTTCTTTTAGCACACGTTGCGGAGTATCTACTCCTTCCTGTTTTTTACTTACAAAATTAATAAAGGAAAAATCGCCCACACTGGCTACATCGCTAATAGGGATTTTTAGGGTGGTACCCCTTGCAGTCTCCCCATCTACCTCAATGGTCAGCGCATTGGTTAGACCAAAAATTCTCCCCTTCCCATTTAAATAACCCGTTCCATAATAGAGCACTTCTTCCTTAAACGGGGTATTCAATATTAAAAATCGGTTATCGTTCGTATCTACATTCAGGTCCAGACTCCAGTCCCTAAAGAAATCATGGGTAATAGTACCGTCCAAGGTGGCATTGGTCTTCATGGCGATATCTGTTAATTTTACCTTTTGAAAGTTAAAGGTATGCTCGGACAACATGACTTTTGAATAGGGTGCGAAACTGTAATCGACGTTTAAATACGGCACTGCTAGTCCCGCCTTATCCAAACTCAACAAACCGCTCATGGTAGGGTTACTCAAAGGACCTTTTAATTGCGCGCTTCCCCTTATCAGCCCCCTGATGTTTGTAATAACCCCTTCTCCCAGCGGACTAAAAGGCTCCAGGTTAAAGTCGTTAAAATCTACTATTAGATTTGCTTGAGGCTCCTCATCTACCTTATCAATGATATTCCCCACCACACTTAACCTCTCTTTCCCATTTTCTATCAAAGTAGAGTTTACCACAAAGCTCGTTAAGTCCTTGTTACCGACTATTCCAATACTTAGATTTCCTAAAGGAATATTATTAATTCCTAATTTAGATATCATTAAATTGGAGGAGGGTAAATATATATTGTCTTTTTGAAGGAGGTTTAAAGTTCCATTGACCACTCCCTTTAATTTAAGACTATCTATCTCTGGGGTAATCTTTTCTAGGGATACCGCACTGAACTGGAGCTCAACGTCTTTAAAAGTAGAATCTGCAAGTTGCCCCCTAAGCCTTATCTGTTCATTGTCATTGTGATTCATCACTATCTCTTGAATGACGATACTATCCAATGTGTTATTGAGAATCACTTTATTTTTACTATTACCTTCTTTGTTTAATATCCATTTATTGCCCTTAAAATTAATATCAGAGGTTTTAAGTCCTATAACAGATTTCTTCTCCTTATTAAATGTATGGTAGAAGTTTAAATTATAACTGTCGTTAAAATTACTGCCTCCCCTAAATTCGGTTCTAAAGAATAAGGTATCCTTTAGAGTGGTATTTATTAAATTGAAATCTTTAACATCATAATAGGCCGTGGACATATCCCCTACGGAAATATAGGTATTAAACAAGGGGTTTTTATTATCAATTTTAACATCTATACTATCTAGTTCATTGCCATAGGCCATTATACTGGGAGACTTAAAGTTTAGTTTAAAATCGCCTTCATCAGCAACAATATTCCCCCTAATAAAGGTGTTTGGATCAAACTTTACCTGTGGAAAAAACACGTCCACTATTTTGTTATATATTTTAAAGTTAAAGGCCAGTCGTTGGTTTTTGGATATTTTATGCGGCTTATAGTTGGTATAGATACTCCCGAGAGAATTTTGAACCAACTGCCCCAACTCCTTTACTTTAAAATTCCCTTTGAGATACCCAGTAATAATATCGGGAGAATTTATATCTATAATTCTAGTGGTGTCATTTTCGAAAGTTGAGGATATTTTAAAATCATCAAAATAATAGGTGTCATTTATATTTTGGTAGTTTGTTTTACTAAAATTAAGGTCCCCCACAATATTATCCAAAGAGTTACCTGAAATATCCATTGTAATATCCCCCTTAAAAATAGCGACACTATCTTTTATGAAATTCAGTTTTTTAAGATCTGCATAATCTACAGAGGCAATAAAGTTGAAATTATTCCTGTTTTCCGCAAAGTCTGCCAATCCTTTAAAGGTGAATTTAACATTCTCATCGTTACTCAACAGAAAACCGTCAAAAAGCTGTTCCTTTAATATTCCCGATACCTTTAAATTCTGATAATTGTATCCATTAAAATACAGGGAATATACCTCTCCGATCACTTCGGTATTCAAATTTTCTCGAACAAACCCCTTGCCCTCTACATTAAAATCTAGATTGGTCACACCTACTTCATCACTTTCAATTAAATTCCCAAGATCAAAATCCATCAATGCAATAAAACCTTTGTAGGACGCATTATCTATTCGGTTAATATCTGTCAACTCTAGATCCACGTAGCTACTTCCAATCAGGGTGTTAATATTAGCCTTGGTCTTTATAGAAGATTGAGTGATAATTGCATCTCCACGAATGGTAAACTGCCCCAGTTTCTCTATAGACGAAGGCAGCACATCCCCTAGAATATTAGGCAACAATGCCCTAAGTTCGTAATAACTGGAGGTGACATTTTTCATATCCGCGGCAAGGGAGAAGTTGCCGTCTGGATTAAATAGATTTTTAAAATTAAAATCGCCCCGAATTCCGGTTTCCTCCATATTGAGGAACATATCCGTGGTATTTAAATCGTTTAGAACACCGCTCGCCTTGGTGGAAAAGAGCACGGTTTTATCACTTCCAAATTGATCATAGAGGAGGTTAATTTCATTTAAGGCAACGGTAGATTCCACAAATTCGGCCTCTATATTCACCTTGTTGATAAAATCGGCAAAATCTTCACGGCGGTAATTAAACACTACATTCCCTATTAATTGGGATTGAGGGGTTTTTATTCCAAGGGAATCAAACCGCATTTGCTCTTTGGTATATCTAAATTGGGTATTTAATTTTTCTACTATGATCCCCCTATCACTTTTAAAGGACATTGCATTGATACTGGAAACCACTTCTGGGCCTATAATGTTAAATTTAGCAGCAGAAATATTCAGCCCCCTAAAATTCAACATTTCGGTAGTCTCCCTATTCTCATCTATAAGTTTAAAATGGCTTTCGGTTATTTCCACATCGGAGGAGGAAAGGAAGAACGGTGGAGACCCCGGTTCCCTAGGTTTCTTATCATCCAACTTATCAATAAAGACTTCTAAATTGGTGATGCTGTCCCCCTTATATGTTTTAAGTTTAAAATTCAACCCCCTCATATCAATATCCCCGAACTCCAATTTTCCATTAACCAGATTGCCCATGTTTAGAATGGAGGTTCTTAAATGATCTACGTAGAACAAGGTATCCTTTTTATAATCCTCTATATAGATCCCATTGAGGGAAGTATTCCACGTAATTAGCGATACTCGTAAGCGATTTATGCTAATATTGGTCCCAAACTGGTTATTTATTGCCGCAGCAGCATACCTGGCAAAACCGGTCTGAACAATGGGCAAGGAGAGCATTAAACTACCCAAGACGCAAATAAGAAGGAGTACCAAAAATACTCTGACCAGAATTTTTCTTAATTTTTTGATAGGGCTTAATGTTTTACCTTTGTACATTCAATTTTTATTCCAAACTCCAAACCAAGTGGAAAATAAAACTATTTATATTCTTGCCATAGAATCTTCCTGTGATGACACCTCAGCTGCTGTGATGTGCAACAATAAAACTTTAAGCAATATTGTGGCCACGCAAAAAATCCATGAGGAGTACGGCGGGGTCGTTCCGGAACTTGCCTCAAGGGCGCACCAGCAAAATATTGTCCCCGTGGTACACCAAGCCTTAGCCAAGGCAAATATCGATAAAAAACAGTTATCCGCCATAGCTTTTACTCGTGGACCAGGACTTATGGGATCTTTATTGGTTGGCACCTCCTTTGCCAAGTCGTTGGCCCTTGGACTAAACATCCCCTTAATTGAGGTAAATCATATGCAAGCCCATATTTTATCGCACTTTATAGAGGAGGATAATTACAAAACACCTTCCTTTCCTTTTTTGGCATTGACCATTAGCGGAGGGCATACCCAAATTGTTTTAGTGAAAAATTATTTTGACATGGAGGTTTTAGGGGAATCTCTAGATGATGCTGTAGGCGAAGCTTACGATAAAAGTGCGAAAATATTGGGACTTCCTTATCCAGGTGGTCCTTTGGTGGACCAATATGCGCAATTGGGCAATGCTAAGGCATTTCCTTTTCCAAAACCTAAAGTAGATGGGCTGAATTTTAGTTTTAGTGGATTAAAGACCAGTATTCTATACTTTATTCAACGGGAAACTAAAAAGAACCCCAATTTTATCACAGAAAATCGAAACGATATTTGCGCCTCCATCCAATACACCATCGTCAATATTTTAATGGATAAATTAAAGAAAGCCGTGAAACAGACTGGCATTAAGCAAATTGCAATTGGGGGAGGGGTATCCGCAAATTCGGGTATTAGACTAGCATTAACGGAAGCGGAAAGCAACTGGGGGTGGACTACCTACATCCCGAAATTTGAATATTGCACGGATAATGCCGCTATGATCGGAATTGTAGGTTATTTAAAATACAAGGAACAAGATTTTTCGGATCAACATATCACGGCCAAGGCACGCTATGTTATTTAGACACTAAAACGAAAACACCAACAATCTACATCACTAAAGCCAACAACAACTAAAAATCCCATATTCCTATATGCAGCTGTTTTTCCATCCCGATTTAAATGATGCCACCAATGAATTTTCATTTCCTACCGATGAAAGCAAGCACATTGCCAAAGTATTGCGAAAAAAAACGGGCGATATCCTTTGGATCACCAATGGCAACGGCATTTTATTCGAAGCTGAGATCACCAACCCTAACCCTAAAAAATGCGAGGGAAAGGTGATTTCTAAAGTTACCAATCCCCCTAAGCCTTATAGATTGCATATGGTAGTGGCACCAACTAAACTGAACGATAGATTTGAGTGGTTTTTGGAAAAGGCCACTGAAATAGGTGTCCACGAGATTACTCCGGTCATATGTGATCATTCGGAACGCAAAATCATTAAAAAGGAACGCATGGAAAAGGTGCTACAAGCAGCAATGAAACAATCCCTGCAAACCTACCTTCCCAAATTAAATGATGCCATATCGCTTAGTGAGTTTTTAAAAACTCCTACTAGTGGCGAACTGTTTATTGCGCACTGTGAGGACCAAATAAAAAAGGAATTATTCCATAGTTTAACACCACATAAAAACACTACAATCTTAATTGGTCCGGAGGGGGACTTTTCCTCTGCAGAGATAAAATTGGCACTAGCTAATGCTTATAACCCAATAGCACTCGGAGAAACCAGATTGCGGACAGAAACTGCCGCAGTAGTTGCCTGCACCACAGTGGCCATGGTTAACTTAATACGCTAACAGCCAAACTCCGGTTTACAATTGTAGAGGTCAACAAATGCAATTTGGATCTTTTGCTTAACCGGTGGTTTATTAGCCTACTAGCGAATAACAATTTTAGTCATTATCCCTCTTCGGAAGCAGTTTGGATTAATAGTATTAAATTTGAAATTATAAAATCCTAGGGCCTAATGAAACAACGTATTGCAATTGTATTTCTAATTTATGTATTCACTTGCCCCTTAGTATTCGGTCAAGAAATTGCCATTTTAAAATACAGTGGCGGTGGCGATTGGTATGCCAATCCTACTTCACTCCCCAACTTGATCAGTTTTTGTAACCAAAACATAAACACCAAGATAAATCCCAAGCCAGCAACCGTAGAGACTGGCAGTTCAAATATTTTCCAATATCCATTTTTACATATGACCGGGCATGGCAATGTTTACTTTTCAGAAGAGGATGCTGAAAATCTCAGCACCTATCTTCTTGGAGGCGGATTTCTTCATATAGATGATAATTACGGTATGGAACCCTACCTAAAAAAAGAACTCACGAAAGTATTCCCTGACAAGGAACTGATTGAATTAGCTGCAGATCATCCAATTTTTAAACAACAGTATCATTTTCCAAAAGGACTGCCCAAAATACACGAACACGATGGGAAACGACCACAAGCCTTTGGCATCTTCCATGAAAATAGGCTAGTACTCCTGTTTACTTTTGAAAGTGATCTCGGGAATGGCTGGGAAGATTCAGAAGTTCATAACGACCCACTAGATATAAGGACCAAAGCCCTTGAAATGGGGGCAAACATAATCTCCTACGTTTTTAAAAACTAAACTATGAAATCAAAGACGATTGCCAATGGCATCCTCAGAGCAGTTGGCGTTATTACAGGAATAGTCCTCTTAGCATATTTTCTATATCAAATACAATCGGTAATTGCCTACACCATTATTGCGGCTGTAGTAGCCTTAATAGGCAGGCCAATTGTATTTTTCCTAAAAAGAAAACTGAAGTTCCCCAACATCATGGCCGTTATAGCCGCCTTGCTGTTTATCATTGGGATATTTGTAGCCGTAGTGGCACTTTTTGTACCCCTGATCACGGAACAAGGCAAAAATCTAGCCTTGTTGAATTTAGACCAACTACTAGAGAGTTTAAATTCCGTTTACAGCAAAATAATAAATTACTTGGTTGGCCAAAGCGGGGGAACCCAACAAATGATTAATAAAACCGATATCGAAAAAAATATTCAAGAAGAACTATCAACGGGTCTGATTCCAAATTTCCTAAATGCCTTAATGACGTTTTTAAGCGATATTGGAATAGGGATATTTTCGGTATTATTTATATCCTTCTTTTTCCTAAAAGACAGTAATCTTTTGCAAAACGGATTACTGATATTGGTCCCCAAAACCAAAGAAGAAAAAGTGATTAATTCCATGGAAAAAATTAAAAATCTTTTGTCTCGATATTTCGTCGGGCTACTCCTTCAGATCTTTATTCTCTTCTCAATTTACAGTATTCTACTCTTACTAGTTGGACTGGAAAATGCAATTGTAATTGCCTTTTTTTGTGCCCTTTTCAATATCATTCCTTACGTTGGTCCGATCATAGGCGGAGTACTTATGATTGCCCTCACGATGACTAGCAATATGGATGCCGATTTCATCAACGAAGTACTCCCTAAAACCGGCTATGTTTTAATAGGTTTGGCAATAGGTCAGTTGGTCGATAACTTCATTTCACAGCCGATAATTTTCTCCAACAGCGTGAAGTCGCATCCCTTGGAAATTTTCTTGGTAATCATTATTGCCGGCTTGTTGTTTGGAGTGATGGGAATGATCATAGCTGTACCGGGATACACCGCTATAAAGGTCATTTTAAAGGAGTTTTTATCCGATAATAAAATTGTAAAATACCTCACTGAAGACTTATAGCTATACTTTGAATAATAATATACTAAACACTGGTGTACAATCTTTTATAGATTCTAATTTGACAACTGACATCGTGTCAGTACTACTTAAAGAGCATCGATTTATAGGGGTAAGCTCCAAGGAGGTTGCACAACAGATCGAAGCTAAGAATAAATGTAAGGAAAAGCTCCCAACATGGTTTGAAACACCACTTATCTACTACCCTAGAAAACTAAATATAGAACAAACTTCCTCTGAAATTACAGCCAGATACAAGTCGGAAATTGCCGTTGGTAAATCACTCTTGGACCTTACTGGAGGACTGGGGGTGGACAGCTATTATTTCAGCAAGGAAATAGGCCGTATTCTACACTGTGAAATAGCCCCAGAAGTAGCCGAAATTGCAGCCTATAATTTTAAGATATTAGGCAGAAATAACATTGAGACTCTCGCTGTTGATGGCTTGGAATTTTTGAAAAAATCGGACTCCCAATTTGATTGGATCTATGTGGATCCCTCTAGACGAAACGACGCCAAAGGGAAAGTATTTTTGCTAGCGGATTGCCTACCCAATGTTCCTGGAAATTTGGATATTCTTTTTGGAAGTGCACAAAATATCATGATCAAAACCGCTCCCCTTTTGGATATTTCCGCCGGTATAAAAGAACTGCGTTATGTAAAGGAAATTCACATTATTGCCGTTAAAAATGAAGTCAAAGAATTGCTATGGATTTTAGAAAATGGACATAATGGCGAGGTAATAATCAAGACTGTCAACCTCATCGGTTCTACCAGAGAAGTATTCAACTTTGCCTTTTCTAGTGAACAGACAGCATCTCCCTCCTTCTCTAAGCCGCTTAACTATCTTTATGAACCAAATTCAGCTATTTTAAAATCAGGGGCATTTAAAACAGTGGCAGAAAGGTTTGACATAAACAAATTACATGAACATTCCCATTTATATACCCACGACCAACTGCTGGATTTCCCGGGGAGACGCTTTAAAATAGAAGGAATTCTTCCCTATAATAAAAAATCGGTGCAAGCCTTGGGGATAAACAAAGCTAATATCACCACTAGGAACTTTCCCGTCTCCGTGAGCGAAATACGAAAAAAATTCAAAATTAAGGATGGAGGAGATCTGTATTTATTCTTCACCACCAATGAAGAAGGGAATAAAATTATCTTAAGTTGCTCCAAGGCATAAGGGAAATTTACGGCGCTAGGTTTTAATGAAAGGAAAGAATTATATCCGTAAAGCTAGCGCTATCCATAAGACTGATTTTATAGCTTACCGCCCCTACTTCTACCGGTTCCTATATCGGTAATAGGGAAAACAATTTACGAAGGACAGTCCCACTTAAAATTGGCCACCTTATCATTGGTACCAGCTGAAAGGTTATAGTGCCACCATTCCGTCCTAATAGACCAAAATCCGTGTTTTTCCATGGTTTCTTTTAATAACAGTCGGTTCTCCAAAATTAATTGAGGTAAATCCACGTTATCATGATAGGCTCTCTTTCCAAAAAAATCGAAATCGGTGCCCATATCCAATTCCTCACCCGCTAAAGTAACCAATGTGATATCAACTGCTCCGCCTTTATTGTGAATGGAGCCTTTTACAGGATTGGCAACATATTGAGGATTGGGTACAATGGCCCACATTTTATACTGTACGGAATTGGGGCGGTAGCAGTCAAAGAATTTTATTTTATATCCCTTTTCAATAAACTCCTTATTTGCTTTCAACAGTGCCTTTGCCGTTTTAACCCGAGTGTAACACTCCGCACAATCATATACCTTGGCCTTTAAGAAATTATTTTCGGTGGCATACCTCATATCATAAACAAAGTCGTCGCTATAGTCGGCCAATCTAATAAAGGTAGTGTCCGAAAGACCTTCCAACGTTTTTAGAAGGATTTTCTCTACCTTGGCAGGCAACGTTTTGTCTGGCATAGTCATCGAATTCTGGGGCACCATCACTTGAGGGGCATCCTTTTTAATATCATCGGCTTTTCTCTGCTCCCCACAACCTATCATGACTAAAAATATCACGGTTCCCAAACACTTTAAAAAAATTCTAGCACTACTCATCCCTATTGTTTCATGTTACACTTCAACTGCTAAAATTAGGGGAATCTTCTAACAAGACCAACCCTAATAGACTATTGCTCATCAAGCAAGCTTAGTTCAACAAAACTAAATTCCTTTTTCCTTCCCAGTTAACGATAAATTACTTTGGATTCTTTTGTCTCCACAGTCATTTTTTCCACCAGATAAAAAAATGCGGCGCCCAAAAAGTACAGGACAACATCCATTAGGTCTGCCGTATATCGAACGTTGACCATAGGGAGATAAACTTCAAAGTAAAGAGAATAAAACAGGGTCAATGAAAGAATTGGCCGTAATGTCAGCTTTAGTCGTTTATTAGATTTAAGCCTTCGTACAGCTAACTGGCATATATATAAAACAATAGGCATACATAAAAAATCATTCACATAATAAATCACCCAAGATGGCAGTATTCCGCCACTCCCCCATCTTTGAATGGTATATATACCTACTCCAAGAATACTAAATAATGGAAAATACATCCGTTTAATCCAAAACAATCCTTCACCTAACTTGTTAAATTGAAATCTCATAGCAATACGGGATTTATGCGGCTATATAGCTAAACAGGAAAGCGATAAAAGCACCAATCGACATGACCACTACCCAAATGGAATAAAACACTTTAGCGGGAATTTTTATCAATAGATTGGGATGTTCTAACGCCTTTTTAAAGAATACGGTAACCGCATTTGGTTTTTTGGCCGATTTTTCCTCTTGCTTTTTAACTTCAAGTGCTTCTCTAGCCAATTTTCGCTTAAGATTAATATTGATCAACTCACCGCAGTTTTCACAATAATCGCTATCTAAATTAACAGTACCACAATTAGAACATTTTCTGTAGGCTACCTTCCCCATACGGTTATTTTTAAAAGATTTATTTACTCAAATGCCATGGAACCAGTTAAAAATTTACATTGTGGTTGGGTTAACAGGTCCAACCTACAAAGGTCGGCAGAAAACGGTACATTCAAAAACTTTTATCGGTGTATAAGGAGGAAGCTCCTAGATTTTGGTGAAAGTCAGCTTGAGGTTTTTAGGCTATCCTTATGATAAATTATGGCGCAAGTAAATTCATTATGTTGCGGGTGATATTGGTTCCTTAATGGTTAACAGAAAAGAGTTTGAAGTTCCAGGAACTAACCGAGTTAGAAATGACCCGTTTTAAAGGCCTATTGCTACTGCATTGTTTTTCTCCATACACAAATCTCACTAATGATTAAAAAAACAAAAACCCCGAGGCATAGCCGTCGGGGTTACTATATATTGAAATATTAACTTTAGGTCAACAAATTCCCATTGTCATCCCATTCGGCAATAACGCCACGCTTGCTTTGATCAACACATTTGGCAATCCATACTGGATCATAGGCCACTCCGTGCTGGGCCAGCACATCCTCTGGAACTCCGTCCCAGACATTGGGCATATTGCCCTTATATCCCAAATCGGCGATTCCTACCTTAGAGGTGTAATATCCGGTAAGGGTAAGTCCGCGGAACATATGAAAAAACTGAATCTCCAAGGGTTGTCTTTTTAAGGAAACCTCTGGATCATGATAGCATATAGTATCACAAATTTGTTTTTGCTGTTCTAGTGTGGCCGACTTAAATTCAACGCCAAACTCGGTATTACTTTTATGGTCCAGCCACATTAAGCCACCCAACAATGTCATTTGCATATTAGGCATATCCTTTCCTATAAACTCAATAAATTGAGGTACTTCGGCTTCTATAGGACCGCCATGTGGTTCTTTAGGAGGTAGAATTACGGTACTTAGTACGGCAATGGTCTCCATTTCGTGTTCATTAAAGAGCTCTTCGGCGTATAATTCAGCATCACGTTCCAATTCTTCGGGTGTTCTTCCGTAGAAATTTTCCGCTCCCTTAATTATTTCTTCCTCAGAAGATGCCTTTGTTTCTGGGGTACATCCGTGCAATGCCAAACCAGCAGCACCGGCGCCCAAAATCATTGTCTGTATACTTTTTCTCCTATCCATTTTCTAGATATTTTGCTGTTTCAATTGTTCGATAATATAATCCGATGCTCTCCATGACAACGCTAAGATTGTCCAAGTACAGTTTTTATCTGCTTGAGATACAAAAGGTCCTGCATCCACTATAAATACATTGTCTACATCGTGTAACTGGTTAAACTTGTTGGTCACTGAGGTCTTTGGATCGTTCCCCATTCTTGTAGTTCCTACTTCATGGATAATTCTCCCTGGTGCTTCCAGTCCGTAATCATTTTCTGCCCCAGGTTTATTACCCAACGGCTCACCACCCATATTATGGATCAGCTCCTCAAAGGTATCCTGCATATGTTTTGCCTGATTCACTTCAAAATTGGACCATTTATAATTAAACTTCAGCACTGGAATACCATATTTATCCACTGTAGTAGGGTCAATTTCACAGTAATTATCCTTCCTAGCAATACCTTCTCCTCTTCCTCCAAAACCTATGACGGATCCGTAGTACTTCTTAACATCGTCCCTGAGGACATCCCCATATCCACCTTGTTTTAATCCAAAAAACTTATTAAACTCATTTGGATTATATCCAAAACCATAGTTTGGCATTCCCATACCGCCCCATACTTCTATATGATATCCTCGGGGAAAATCGAGCTTAGTATTATCTCCCCACCATGGTGAATATACATGCATTCCCCCTACACCATCTTCATTATAGGAAGTTTTTCTGTTCATAAGTCCGGGGATAAATCCAGCTCTACTGGCTCCCGTTGAATCGTGGAGGTATTTCCCGATAAGATTACTACTGTTACCTAATCCGTTGGGATGTTGTTTACTCTTCGAGTTGAGAAGAATCCTTGCAGAGCTACAGGCAGAAGCAGCCATGATAACAATTTTACCCTTTAATTTGTACTCTTTACGGTCGTCCTTACTAATGTAGGATACTCCTGTAGCCTTTCCTTCTTCGTTAGTGGTTACTTCACGCACTACCGAATTTACATATATTCTAATTTTCCCCCCGCTCTTTTGAGCAGGAAAGATTAAACAGCTTCCCGAGGAGAAATCCGCATATACAGAACAAGATCTGGAACATTGTCCGCAATAAAAACAGACTCCCCTATCATTGTTTATTTTTTTGGTTAGCATGGACAGTCTTCCCGGAATAACGGGGATGCCCGATTTTTTTGCTCCATCAATATAAAAAAGTTCATGGAGCCTAGGTTTTGGAGGCGGAAGAAAAAATCCGTCCGGATCATTTTCCAAGCCTTCGTTGGTTCCAAAAACCCCAATAAGTTTATCAACCTTATCATAATAGGGTTTTACATCATCATAACCAATTGGCCAATCCTCACCATGACCATCCCTAGTTTTTCCTTTAAAATCTTTAGGTCCAAATCGAAGCGAAATACGCCCCCAGTGGTTGGTTCTCCCCCCAAGCATGTGAGATCTAAACCAATCGAATTTTGTTCCTGGTTCTCGCGTATAGGGTTCTCCTTCTATTTCCCATCCGCCATAGGCCATATCAAATTCTCCAAAGGCACGGGTAGACCCGGCACCTCTACGTGGCGAATCGTAAGGCCATTTTAACTGAGTCATTTGCTCCGGATTCTTGGGATCGAAAAAAGGTCCGGCCTCTACAACGGCTACATTAAGTCCGGCATCTGCCAGCTGCTTTGTAGCCATACCACCGCCAGCACCTGAACCGACTATAATCACGTCATATACTTCTGAGGATTCTTTGATTTGCATAATAAAAATTTAATTTTCGTTCAATATAGGTTTAAAATGATATTAAATTTAATATTTTTCTACGAATAACCTCGGATCCCACCATAATTGACACAAAACTATCAATAAATGATAAAATTTAATCACAAATAATTTATTGGAATAGTAGCTATACCTTATTATTTACGGCATTACCCAAAATTTAGATTTTATACTAGTCGCGAACTAGGGAGTGCTTTAAAACTTAAACCTAGTTATTTTACCAATAATTTAATAATTAAAATTCACTTATTAAAAACAGAGCTCCCAATACCTTTTAGTGGTAAAAGGAGCTTGTCCTAAAAGTTCGATCTCAATTCTGAATAGACAGAGGAAATCATTAAAAAATATTAATACCCGTTGTTTTCAGTTCCCAAACTTGGGTTTCGTTGGATTTCTGGCTCTGGAAGCGGTAACAACATATGCTTTTCCTCAATTTGTTTCCCTTGATCCGTAATGTGCCCAACGGCATTTACAAAATTAACCACCCCTGGGCTACTGGCCACTGGGAATTTTCTAGTACGAACAATATCGAACCAGTTTTGAAATTCAAAAACCAATTCCTTGTGTCGCTCCAGCCATACCTCTTCCACAAACCTATCAACACTTAAACCGGTCAAAGTCTGATTTATAGTCACAATATCTGTATCCCAGTAGGCTCTCCCGCGAACTTGAGCAAGATAATTCACCGCATCCGATGTTACTCCTGAAGACTTTGCTATGGCCTCTGCGGCAATTAACAAGACATCTGCATAACTCATCATAGCCTGATCTTTTCCAGAAAGGGCGGTATTGAACATCGCCTCGTCATCATGCCACATATATGGTGAAGTTGGAAAGGTCTTATTCGTTCCTTCCAAGGTGGTATGAAAGTATTGCTTTTCTTGGGCTCTTAAATCCTTAATGGGATCATATAAATCCAAAAAACTACCCGATGGCTGATACGCACCGTTGGCAATATCATATAATACATCTTGGGAAAATCCTGTAGGATAAGAGTATCTAGGGAAAGTAGAAGTGGCAATTGCCGCATCGAACTCCTTAATATAAATATGTTCCTCGGCAGATGCATCGGATTTTCTTATCTTATTATAGGCTGAATTCTCAAAATCCAATTCTCCAGTGTTCAATTCATCATGCTGAACCAAACTGTACGAACCATAGGCTCCGTTGATTATAGCTTGGGCCAAGCTAGCTGCATCTCCATAACGATCCGCATTTAGTGGAGCTCCACTCATAGTCAGATATACCTCGGACAACAATGTTGCCACTGTTCCAGCCGTGATTCGTTTTCCGTTGTTCACCATAGACATAGTGGATAACCCACCCTTATCAAGAGCATCCTTTAAATCTGCCTCGATTAAAACATAAACATCAGCTATTGAGCTTCGCTCTAAATACAGGTTCTCCAAGGAATCATAAGGCTCCGTAGTTAAGGGAACCGGACCAAAAAATCGTACTAAGTAATAATAGGAATAGGCTCTAAAAAATTTAGCCTCTGCAGTCAACTGATTGCGCTCTTCATCTGAAAGCCCTGGAGTTTCAGGAATATATTTTATGGCATTATTGGCCCTAGAGATCCCAAGGTACAACTCTCTCCATCTTCCCTGTAGATAATCACCTATATTATCTCCATTCAGCGTCAATTGCTGGGCATTACTAACATGTAATTCTTGCCCTGCATATTCGTTAGAAAAAAACCCGGACATATAAGCCCCCAACATTAAAGGCATTCCACTATAGACCCCTCCATCTGTCATGTTAGGCGCACCGGTTCTATAAAGTGCATTAACGGCACTATAAGCCTGATCTGGTTCTTTAAAAAATTGATCAGAAGCTAACTCGCTTAACGGCTCCTCCTCCAAAAAATCGGAACAAGCACTAAAACAAACTACTACAAGTAGTAATAAAATATATTTAATTTTCATGATATACACTCTTTATAATTAGATTTAAAACTTAAGGCTACATCCCAAGGTAAAGGTTCTTGGTTTAGGGTATTGGAAGAAAAAGATGTTTTGACCCCATTGGTTCCCTCCCCATGAAGTTGCTTCAGGATCGTATCCTTGAAAGTCATCCGAGTGGATTACAAAGGCGTTCTCCAAACTGGCATACACCCTTAATCTGTTTAGCCCTAATTTGTCCAACATAGTTTCGGTAAAGCTATATCCCAGAGAAAATAGATTCCCTCTGATATAGGAACCATTTACAACCCAGTGACTATCCACTTGACTATTTTGTCCGGCATATGACTGGTTCCTTATCTCTTGAACCATCGTATTTTGGTTTTGTTCGGTCCAACCTTTATACAATATTGAAGCAAGCCCGTTAGCAATCCCGGACCTGTCCTCCGTAGAATGGTAAAACTGCTGCATAATGTCCACACCACCTACAAATTGTATGTCTGCAGTAAAATCAAAATTCTTATAATTAAAGGTATTGGTAAAACTACCTGTAAAATCTGGCAATCCCTTACCCAATATCTTCTTATCTTCTGAACGCTTGGCTTCACCTGGTACAGCACCTACCAATGCAGCTTCAGCAACCTCATCAGTTCCCCAAGTGCCTAAACGCTCATATCCCCAAAAGGAACTTAAGGATTTTCCGACCCTTAAAATTGTCTGACTTCCCGAAACCCAGTTTGGACCAGGTAGGATATCCTCATCATTTTCTCCTAAACTTTGAATGGTATTTTTGTTGAAATTGATATTGAATGAGGTTTCCCAATTAAAATCTGGCCTAGTTATATTCTGCGTTACCAACATGGCTTCTATTCCTTCGTTAGAAACAGCTCCAATATTATCTCGTACAGAAACAAATCCTGAGGCGTATGGTACTGGCCTATCCAATAAAAGATCTGTGGTTTCTTTATAATAATAATCGAACTCAAATCGAATTCTATTATTATAAGCTCCAAAATCCAATCCTATATCAAACTGACTTGTTTTTTCCCATTCCAGATCTGGGTTGGACAATCTGTTTACTGAGCTGGAAGCAACCCTGGTTCCATTTAACAATATGGTTCCAGACGAAACGGTTGCCAAGGAACTATAGGCTGGAATTTCAGTGTTTCCTGTTATACCGTAACTCGCCCTTAGCTTAAGTCGATTAATTTTATCACTGTCTGCGAGAAAACTCTCTTCAGATAGCATCCACCCCAATCCTGCTGAAGGGAAAAAACCGTATTTATTGTTGGCGCCAAACCTAGAAGAACCATCTACCCTACCGGTAAGGGTTAGCATATACTTATCCTGAAGAGTGTATCCCGCCCTTAAGAAATAGGAATTCAATGCCCATTTATTATAATTGGATACTGGTGCGCTCGGGTTATTCGCAGATCCAATATTGTTGTATTTAAAGAAATCATCGCTAAACCCTCTCGCCTGAATATCTGAAGATTCAAACGTATTTTCCTGCCAGCTCAATCCCAACATTCCATTAAATCTATGATCGTCCACTTCCTTTTTATAGGTTAGGTAATTTTCTTGTTGCCAATAGGTGCTTTTAGAATTATAAATTCTAGCAAAACCATTTGGTGCAGAAATGTTTACTAAATCCCTAGGGGAGTATTCCTGCTTAACATTTATTCGCTTATCAAAACCAAATTGTGTCCTAAATTCCAATCCTGGAAGGATATTAAATTTGGCAAATACATTTCCAAAGATTTGATTGCGTTCCCACAGCCTCTCTTGAGTTTCCAAAACGTGTACTGGGTTAGCCATTGCCTCAATATTGTAAGCGTCTTCAATATCAAAACTATTACTATAAGTACCATCTGGAAACTTTACAGGGAATATTGATGGCATTTCTATCATGGTACGTCTTGGCACCTGACCGCCACCATCTTCTTCAAATTCCTTTTCCTTAACATTGTTTACCAAAAGATTAAGGCCAAAGGACAACCAATCTTTAGGGCTAACATCGTAGGCTATTTTACCGCTAATCCTATCCACATCATTGTTTAACATTATTCCTTCCATATGAGAGTAATTCAAGAAGGCACCTATTGAAGAATTCTCATTGCCACTCTGAATGCTCAACTGATGATTATTAGAATAAGCTGTTCTTGTAGCCTCATCTTGCCAGTCGGTATCGTACAAGGGTTTTCCGCTGGAGTCGAATAACCTTGGATCGTTGGTTGTGAAAGTAGGAGCTGGAGCCCCAGGTCTATACTTAGGTGTGTTTTCCATGCCAATCCTAACTACGTCTAACCACTCCTCCGAGTTTAAAAGATCCATTTTATTCTGCATCTGTCCAACACTTAGGAAACCGTCGTACCCAACAATCATTTTACCACCCTTAGCACCTCTTTTAGTTGTTATCAAAACAACTCCATTAGCTCCTCGGGCTCCGTAAATAGAGGCTGAAGAGGCATCTTTCAAAACCTCCATACGCTCTATATCATTGGGGTTTAAATATTGAATATCATCCATGGCAACCCCGTCTACCACATATAGCGGACTTGAGGACGAATTAATAGTTCCTACTCCCCTGATAACAATTTTAGGTGCCCCGGATGGAGATCCCGAATTTAGGAACACATTTACACCGGCCACCTTACCTTGCAACCCTTGAAGTGAGTTGTTTACTGGCGCCTTAAGAAGATCTTCACTGCTCAGAACCCCTACAGCCCCCGTTAAATCTGATTTCCTTTGTGTACCATACCCAACTATGACCACCTCTTCCAGTGAAGATGCCTCGGCCTGCATCACAATATCAATATTCTTTTTGTTCCCTACCGCAACTTCATAAGTAGCAAATCCAATTGAAGAAAACACCAAAATGTCACTAGAACTAGCCTCTATGGTAAACAATCCATCGAAATCGGTCGCAACACCCCTTACTGTACCTTGTATTACAACACTAACTCCAGGTATAGGAGTGCCCTCAGCATCGACCACGGTTCCTGAAATTTTATCTTGTATTTGTTTGGAATTTACTGGAGCAGCCTTCTCTAGTATCTTTTCTGACAATGGCATTAACAAAATCTGCCTATTGTCGTAAATATTATAGGTGGTCCTAGAATTTTTGAATAGTTCATTCAATACCTGTTCTATACTTTTCTTGGATACGTTTATGGATACCTTCCTTTCTAATTCTATATTTATGTCGCGGTATAAAAACCTAAATTCGGTATCCGCTTCAATTTTATCCAAAGCTTCCTTAAGGCTTACGTTTTCAAGGGTCAAGGAAATCGAAGAATTTAAATCGTAATTTTTTGCTTCAGCTTTTAAAAATGAAACCAACAGTAATAAGACCGTAAGTTTTATGCTTAAGTTAATTTTAAAAGGACAAGTTAATACTATCCAATTAGGATTATTTTTTTCCATATTGTTGATTAATTATATAGGTTTAAAAATTAATGTTCGATGATTTTTTGAACACGGGAATGGTCGTATATCTCCCGATTTTTTAAGCTAAATGATACATAACATTTACTTTTGGGTCATTTTATAAAGGTTTTTAAGGGTTGATAATTATTTTATTGTTGTTAATGGTATAGGTAAACGGGCGCTCCAATTTGATATAATCCAATAATTGTTCTATACTTTCTAGATCTACATGAAAGGACGCGGTGAATATTTCCTTGTTCAATTTCTCATCATTATTGATGATTTCCACATTATAACTCCTTTCTAATTTTTCCACAATTCTTTCAAAAGACATACTTTTAAATACTAATTCCCCTTCTATCCATCCAGTATAGAGACTAACATCTACTTCAGAGATAGAGATACTTTTACCCTCACGGTTCCAAGAAGCCATATGACCCGGCGTTAACAAAGATCCCTTCATAGGGTCCTTTACTTCGTATAACTGAACCGAACCTTCACTTAATACCGTTGAAATATCTAGGTCCTCAGGATAGGAAGAAATATTAAACTTGGTACCCAACACCTTAACTCCCAACTCCCCAGTAAAAACAGAGAAGGGGTTTAATGAATCTTTAGCCACACTAAAAAAGGCTTCTCCTTTTAAAAACACTTCACGGGGAGTACCCTGGATAAAGTTGACAGGATATTTCAAGGTGCTGCCAGAATTAAGGTTTACTAGCGTCCCATCAGAAAGGATCACAGAATATCTTTTTCCGTAGGGAACATAGAGTTCATTGTAGGACAATTCATTCAAATCCTTGTTTTGATCATATTTTAGAGCTCCCGGTCTTTGCTTTACGATAATATTCCCATAAGGGTCAATAACACCAGTACTTTCATCAGGGTCTATCTCCATAATGCTACCGTCCTCGAGCCGCAAGGAAATCACATCGCTCTTTAAGCTCTCCTTTTCATTGGGTATTGCTACCGATTTCACATAGAAAAAATAGGAAAGACCTAAAACCCCTATAAAAACAGCTGCTACTTTTTGAATAGCACCAAATCTTATTCTTCTTCTACGGGTGCCAGTCATTTTTCTATACTGTAACGCCTTGGCCCTATCGAGTTCCTTACGTAACTCCCTACGCCTTTCACCTATTTTTTTATCCGTAAGGTTTTTAATTATATAATCTTGGTCATTTTTGTTGAGTTCGGATTTTAAATCCATCAACGCCTCCTTATCGCCATTTATAATGGATAAAGCCAACTTCTTTGACAACTTAAAAATCCTTTCCAAACCTACCATCTAAAAAATTTATAAAACGAGAATTACTAAACCTCTCTCCCTAAGACGAGAAGAATAAGAAAGTGGGTGAAGAAATTGTAAAAAAATTGTAAAAAAAAACAACTATTTCACAAAATCAATAGCATTACAATCCGAAATACATCGTTTTTCAGCAACAAACGCAACTTACTATAGGCTAGTTTTTTTTGAGATTTAATGGTATTTACAGAGACTTGGAGATGCTCTGCAATTTGTTCGTTGGACAATCCGTCCATACCTAATCTAATTATCCTTTTATGTTTTTTTGGCAATGAGTTTAGCGCTTTATCAATAATTTCAGTTGTTTCTACTAGCAAAACCTCCCTAGCAAAAAAAGCATCCCCTTCTAGCTGCTTAATATCCAACCCTATACGCTGTTCTTTTTTTTGTGAGTAGCTACTCTTAAGAAAATCTAAGCATTTATTTCTAACAGCAGTGTACAAATATGATTTGGCTGCAGATTTGTCCTTGATTATTATTTTTTTCTGCCAAATTTTAAGAAATACATCCTGTACCACATCCTTGGAATCATCAATATCTTCCAAATACTTATGCGCAAATAAACACAAGGGAGAATATAGCGTATCAAATAAATGTTTGAATTCCTTGGGGGTTATAGATAGATCCTTACTAGACAATTTAAAGGGAATTTTTAATCATAAAAAAAACAAAAAGTTTTAAAGGCTGGATCAAGATAGTGTCAAAAATTATTCAACTGTTCCAAAGCCAACTGAACCGAAGTTACTGGCAGTTTGCACGTATGGTCTTGACACACATAGATATAAGTGCCCTCATTATCATAGCGCCCTTTAAACAATGGTTGCTCACTGTCCTTTACACTACCAATGATCAGTGTATTGGGGAGGTATTCCCTGTGCATTTCGACCATTATCGCATTTGCCTGATCTCCCACCACGGCAATCTCATAAAAGGGATAAACCGATTTCAGCAGTATCGAATTCCATTTGGCATAATTATAGGCGTTTTCCTCAATTACAGGAACCATAGAAGACAACATTGATTTGGCCTGGTTAGTGGCCTTTTTATCGTAATCTATATGCCCTAAAATCAATAAGTTTTCTGCCATTACGGAATTAGGGGAAGGCAACACCCCATCATCGGTCTTAATTATTTTCGAAATAAGTTCCTCGTCAGCATTATAACTGTACATTCCGGAAGCCTCATCATTAAATTTTGTCTGAGCAATTTGAGTCAGTTTTTTGGCGAAATCCAGATACTTGTCAGACATTGTGGCGCTGTAAAGCTTTAATGACGCATTAGCCAAAAACGCATAATCTTCCAAAAATCCATGGTCTGTCTTACTTCCTTTTTTATAGGAATGAACCAGGTGATCGCCCTTTAGACCATTTTGTTGAAGAAAATTGAACACCTCTTCCGCTTTTTCTAAATACGAAACTTCCCCAAAAGCATGGTAAGCATCTACCAATCCATTGATCAAAAGGGCATTCCATGAAATTATAATTTTATCGTCTATATGTGGCCGTACCCTTTGGCTTCTTGCTCTAAGTAACCTTTCTTTCCAAACCTTCCTATGGTTATCCAATTCTTTCTGGGTGATATCATTTTTTTCAATAAAATCACCATCGTGTAAGGTCCGAGAAAGTACGTAGGCATTCTTTTCCCAAATATTGGAACGTTTTACTCCGAAATATTCCGAAAACAAAGGGAATTCATCTCCTAAAACGGATTTCAATTCCTCCTCTGTCCACACATAGAATTTCCCTTCCTCCCCTTCACTATCCGCATCAATGGCCGCATAATATCCACCTTCGGGATTTTTCATTTCCCGATCTAAGAAGGCTATAGTTTCCTTAACGGTATTTTTAAATAAGGGGGATTTGAACACTTTATATCCTTTGGAATAAAGACTAAGCAATTGGGCATTATCGTATAACATTTTTTCGAAATGGGGTATTTCCCACTTAGAATCAGTGCTATACCTATAAAAACCTCCAGCTATATGGTCATAAACCCCGCCCAATGCAATTTTATTCATGGTAAGGCCTACAAATTCCTTGGCATTACTATCGGCTGTCAGAAAGGAATAGTCCAGTAGAAAATCAAGATTCACTGGAATCATAAATTTCTGAACTCCCTTATTACCGCCCCAGTGTAAGTCCCAATTGGGCTTCCAATTCTCCACACTTTTTTTAAGTACTTCTTGGGTCAGCACCCCTAGATCTGAGGTAGGTGAAATGAGGTTTACCTCCTGTATCCCTTTGGCCACCATATCAGCATACTCGTTCGCCTTTTCAGGGTTATCTTTATACAACTTACTGACCTGTGTGAGCACCTTACCCCATTGCTCCTTAGTATGGTAGGTTCCGCCATAAATTGGCTTGCCATTGGGAAGTGTAATTACATTTAAAGGCCATCCTCCGTTGCCTTTAATTAACTGCAAAGCGGTCATATACACATGATCTACATCTGGCCTCTCTTCCCTATCTACCTTTATATTTATAAAATTCTCATTCATTAATCTGGCCACTTCCTCGTCTTCAAAAGTTTCCTCCTCCATAACATGGCACCAATGGCATGAGGAATAACCAACACTCACCAATACCAATTTATTCTCCTTCTTGGCCTGTTCAAGCGCAGCGGGACTCCAGGGTTTCCAATTTACAGGATTGTGGGCATGCTGTAATAAATAGGGACTAGTTTCATGAATAAGGTCATTAGTGAACTTATGGTCGCTTTTCTGACCCTTAGTGTCGGAGCAAGAAAAAAATATAAAAACCATAAATACAATTAAATTATTTGTTGAAAATCTCATGTTTTACTTAAATATCATCTAAAATAAGGTTGTAGAATGTCGAAAAATACAATATTTGACAACACCATCTAAGGTTTTGTATAAACTTATTGGTGGGGAAGGCAATTTGATTTCTTTCAATTTAACTTTTCCTGTTCCATAAACCAATCGTATAAAGTTTCGTTCTCATAGGCCTTTTCCCATGCATTGTGTCCCACCCCTTTATATATGGTAAACTGTACACGGTACCCCATTTCCCTTAATTTGGCTACCATGTTTACAGATTCCGAAATAGGGATTGAGTTGTCCTGATCCCCATGAAAGACCCAAATAGGCAACTTTTTATTTATCCAAGAAGCATAAGGTAATGGCGCCATCCCGCATACTACGGCAAGAGCAGCAAATTTATCGGGATACTGTACTGCCATTTCCCATGCGGCACCTCCACCCCTACTTAAGCCGGTAAGGTATATTCTATTGGGATCTACTTTGTTCTCAGCAATAACAGTTTCTAACAACTGATTTACTGCCCTCGTATTCCACCACATCTTCTCGTTCGGGTTCTGGGGTGCCAAAATTAAAAAGGGAAATTTTTTCCCTCCGGTCAGTAATTTTGGCGGACCATTCCGTTTTACCGCATCCAAACTTCCTCCAGATTCGCCCCCACCGTGCAAAAAAAGCAAAAGGGGGAACTTTTCATCCCCACTACTCTTATAATTTTCAGGATAATAAAGATAGTATTTTAAAGTTTCGGTCGTGGTCACCTCCATTTTCGAATTTGTTAATTCCGGAGAGGATTGCGAGGCACAACCGGTTAAGACAAAGAGGCTAAAGAAAATAAATATATTCAATTTCATACATTCATTGGTTTAATGATCAACTTATACCGTAGACAACATACCATTTGGGAAATGGCTTCATTTAAAATATAAATTGACGAATTTTAAATGGAACATTTATTTTTTAATCACCTATTTAACATTTATGCAATTGCTTTAAACAAAATTAGAATACATCGTTATAAAAAAGAAAAACAAACTATTTTTCAATTTTAGGATTTACCTTAGTATTTTTATCCTTTACACTTATATTCCAACCATGAAGAAAGTAGTCACCTTTGGAGAAATACTCCTAAGATTATCCACGGAAAGACATTTACGATTTTCACAAGCGACCAATTTTAATGCTACCTATGGTGGAGGTGAATTCAATGTAGCCGTTTCCCTAGCTAATTTTGGGATCGACGCTGAATTTGTAACCCGACTGCCCAAGAATGATATTGGTGATTGCGCTCTAAAGGAAATCCTTAAATATAAGGTAGCAGCAGATCATGTTCAATTTGGGGGGGACCGTTTAGGAATTTATTTCTTGGAAACTGGAGCTGGGACGCGTGGTAGCAAAGTAATTTATGACAGGGAAAATAGCGCTATCGCCAATATAGAAATAGACACCATTGATTGGGAATCCGTTTTTGGGGATGCGCAGTGGTTCCATTGGAGTGGAGTTACTCCAGCGATATCCAGCAATGCCGCAGCCGTTTGTCTTGAGGCGGTTAAAATGGCTCATAAAATGGGCCTTACCATTTCCTCGGATTTAAATTACCGTTCCAAACTATGGAAATATGGGAAGGAACCAAAAGAGGTCATGCCAGAACTATTACAATATAGCCATGTAATCCTCGGGGATCTGGATACCGCATTTTTTATGACTGGGAAAGAAAAAAAAGAGCCCGACTACCAAAACACGGCTTCATTACCAACGTTATATGATGACCTTTTCGATAGCTGCCCCGATTTAAAGTTTGTGGCCACTACCCTTCGATATTCCGTAAATGCTTCTCATCAAAAAATTGGAGGTATCCTATATGATGGTAAAACCATTTATAATGCAGAGATCAGGGAGGTTACACCCGTAGTGGATCGTGTTGGGAGTGGTGATGCGTTTATGGGTGGATTAATATACAGTTTGTTGCAAGATTCACAGGACAAACAACAGGCAATTAATTTTGCCGCAGCCGCATGTTGCCTAAAACATACCATTTCAGGCGACTTTAATTTGGCAACCCTAGAGGAAATATCACAATTGGCCGCTGGCGATTCTTCCGGCAAAGTAAGTAGATAATTTAAAAAACATTAACATGTCACAATTTTCCAGAATAGAAATTGCTTCCTTAATGAAAGAAACAGGGCTTGTTCCCTTGTTTTATCATCCTGACACCAACTTAGGGAAGAACATATTAAAAGCCTGCTATGATGGCGGCGCAAGGTTGATCGAATTTACAGCACGTGGAGATTTTGCCCATGAAGTTTTTTCCGAACTCAATAAGTATATCATTCAGGAACTTCCAGGGATGGCGATGGGCGTAGGTTCTATAACGGATGCCGCTGCCGCTTCGCTCTACATGCAAATGGGAGCCAATTTTATTGTAACCCCTTCTTTAAGGGAGGATATTGCCATAGTTTGTAACCGAAGAAAGGTATTGTGGAGTCCCGGATGTGGTTCCGTAACGGAAATCAATAAAGCAGAAGAAATGGGCTGCGAAATCATAAAATTGTTCCCAGGAGCCAATTTTGGGCCCGATTTTATAAAGGCAATTAAAGGGCCTCAACCTTGGACCAGCGTAATGCCCACTGGTGGGGTTACCCTGGAAGAATCCAACCTAAAGGCATGGTTTGGTGCCGGGGCAACCTGCGTAGGCATGGGCTCCAATCTAATTAGTAAATCTGTCTTGGAAAATAAAGATTATAGCGGTTTGGAAGATACAGTAAGAAAAACTTTGGCGCTTATAAAAAAAGTACGGGGTTTTTAACGTGCTCTATAAATAACTAATCTTAGCACGCCAAGAGCCCCCTACTATTTAGGAGGGGAGCGACTTCCTTATCCCTAGTTCCAAGCCACGCAGTTCTGCCAACCCTCTTAACCGACCAATGGCCGAGTATCCGGGGTTGGTTTTTTTATTTAGGTCGTCTAGCATCTTATGACCGTGATCTGGGCGAAAAGGCATTCTTAAATCCTTCCTTCCTAAGCTATTTCGCTTTTGCTGCTCTTCTACCAATGCCTTCATCACGCCAAACATATCCACATCTCCGAGCAAATGATCTGCCTCGTGAAAATTCCCATTTTCATCGCGTTCCGTACTCCTTAAATGCATAAAATGTATCCGATGCCCCAACCGTTTTACCATACCTACTAGATCATTGTCCTTCCTTACCCCAAAAGAACCCGTACAAAAGGTGAGTCCATTACTCGGACTGTCCACGGCCTCGTAGAGATCCAAAATATCCTGTTCGGTACTTACTACTCTAGGCAATCCTAAAATAGGATACGGTGGATCGTCTGGATGAATACACATTTTTACTTCATTGGCCTCTGCAATGGGAATAATGTGTTTCAAAAATGAGAAAAGATGCTGCTTTAATTCCTTTGGGCCAATCTGATTGTAGGTAGCAAGGATTTCGTTGAATTCTTTTAAGGTATACCCCTCTTCCGCACCTGGGAGACCTGCAATAATATTTTGGATCAATTTCTTTTTGTCCTTTTCGGATATGCCCTCATAATACTCTTTAGCGGCATCCTGTTCTATCTGAGAATAATCGCTATCGGCACCAACGCGTTTTAGCAAAAACAGTTCAAAAGCAGCAAAGGCATTTTTTTCAAAACGCAATGCTGTAGATCCGTCCTTTAATTTATACTCTAGGTCGGTCCTTGTCCAATCCAAAACCGGCATAAAATTATAACAGATTGTATCTATCCCGGAAACAGCCAAATTAACGATGGTAGTCTTATAATTCTCTACATACTTCATGAAATCTCCCCGCTGCGTCTTAATGTCCTCGTGTATGGGAACACTTTCCACCACGGACCAACTTAGACCAACTGCCTCTATCATTTTTTTCCGAGCCTGTATTTCCGCTGCTGGCCAAACGGCCCCATTAGGGATATGGTGTAGTGCACTTACTACACCAGTAGCTCCTGCTTGTTTAATATCCAATAGGGATACGGGATCGTTTGGCCCATACCATCTCCAAGTTTTTTCCAAGGTTAATTTCATAATTAAATCGCAATATTATTACAAAGGCATCTTAAGTTTTTTTTACACTGGTGTTTCTAGTGCTATATTAAGCCAAAAGTATGCTATAATTCAATACGTCTTTTACTGCATATCGTCGATAAAAAATAAGCTCATCCCGCACGTTCGGGATGTTTTTATTTTTGGAATTAATCCGTCGTAAAATACACGATTGACTTATACCCCAATTTTGTTTTAACCTAACAATAGGTGCCTCTTTCTGGGCTACAAGATACAGTTTTAGTCGACTTTCACAAAGTTAGTTTAGGGAAATGATAACAGATGTTTTAATTACAAAAATTGCAATTTAAGCTATATCTATAACTAAAAAGTATCAAATCCTGATTTCTGCCTTGTTTTGGTCAAAAACAGGCGACAATTTTTATTCATTTCAATAGTTTGCAGTACTTTTATACATTAAACCAATAATGAACAAAATAAATCGAGCATTATAATGATTAAGAGTAAAATCGATAAGGCAACCAGTTTTGAAAAACGGTTTGAGAAAATAAATACGGTCATTTTTGAATCTTCCGAAGTTGCTTCCAAGGCAGCGGCCGCAGAAATTGCCACCTTGATTCGAAAGAAGCAGGATGCCAAAGAAATGTGTGTGCTTGGACTTGCTACAGGTTCTTCGCCGAAAAGATTATATGCAGAGCTGGTTCGCTTGCATAGGGAAGAGGGTCTAAGTTTTAAAAATGTAATTACGTTTAACTTAGACGAATACTATCCGATGGAACCGGATGCCATACAGAGTTATGTGCGTTTTATGAAGGAGCTCCTTTTCAATCATATAGACATCGACCCAAAAAATTACCATATTCCGGACGGAATGCTTTCCAAAGAAGATATCGCCGATTACTGTAAGAAATTTGAGGCCAAGATAGATGCATTGGGAGGAATAGACCTTCAGATTTTGGGTATTGGTGGCAATGGGCATATCGGGTTTAACGAATCCGGTTCCCTACCTAATTCCAAGACCAGATTGGTTACTTTGGATCATATTACTAGAGTTGCGGCAAGTAAAGATTTTCAGGGCTTGTACAGCACTCCAAAAACGGCGATCACCATTGGTATCAAACAGATCATGGAAGCCAAACAGGTTATCTTATTCGCTTGGGGTGAAGGAAAATCAAACATCATCAATCAAGCGGTGGAAGGACCTATTACCCAACAGGTACCTGCATCTTATCTTCAGGACCACCCTAATGCTGTCTTTGTAACGGATAAGGGCGCATCGTCCTTACTGACACGAGTAAATGCACCATGGGCGGTTGAGAAAGTGAGTTGGGATGCCCAATTGATCAAGAAAGCAGTAGTTGGTCTGGCCTCTAAACTGGAAAAACCAGTACTCATGTTAACTGAGGCAGATTATATTGAAAATGGTATGAGCGACCTATTGACAGAGGTAGGAGACGCATATGATATCAATATTCGTATATTTAATAAGTTGCAACACACTATTACTGGTTGGCCAGGTGGTAAGCCCAATGCAGATGATAGCAATAGGCCAGAGCGTGCCAATCCTGCCAAAAAGCGAGTACTTATATTTAGTCCACACCCCGATGATGATATCATTAGTATGGGAGGGACCTTTATGAGACTTCAAAACCAGGGGCATGAGGTGCATGTAGCATATCAAACCTCCGGAAATATCGCCGTAGCGGATGATGAGGCCTTAAGATTCTCTAATTTTGTGGTAGATTATAACCGTTCTTTTGGGTTGGACAATGAGAAGTCCCTCGATATCTATAAAAAAGCGAACAAGTTTATAAAAAACAAAAAGACCAGCGAGATCGATATTCCTGAGGTGAGGAACATTAAAGGAATGATCCGAAGAAGTGAAGCCAAGGCTACTAGTTATTATGTTGGTCTTACCGATGAGCAGATCCACTTTAACAATCTTCCGTTTTACGAAACTGGAACCATAGAAAAAAATCCATGGGGAGAAGAAGATATTAAAATAACTATGGATCTGATCAAAGAGATTAAACCTCATCAAATCTATGCAGCAGGTGATTTAGCCGATCCACACGGAACCCACAAGGTCTGTTTGGATATTATCTTTGAATCTTTAAAGCGATTAAAATCTGAACCCTATATGGACGACTGTTGGGTATGGTTGTACAGGGGAGCATGGCAAGAGTGGGAAATAGAGGATATTGAAATGGCCGTTCCCATGAGTCCAAGTCAGGTTTTGGCGAAGCGATATGGAATTTTCAAACACCAATCCCAAAAGGATGGCGTGGTATTCCAAGGGTCGGATTCCAGAGAATTCTGGCAACGTGCCGAGGACAGAAACAGAGAAACTGCTATGAAGTACGATGAATTAGGATTAGCGCATTATGCTGCCATGGAGGCATTTGTGCGATATGAATTTTAAACAATCCTATTTATAGTTTTTGATATAAAAAAGAGGCTGTCCCATAAGACAGCCTCTTTTTCTTTAAACAAATCGGATTAGCTTCACTAATCCATACCATTAAAACTCCAATTCAAAGTACAAGCTGCTCGCTTCTTGTTCCTCGGTAACCACCTCTCCTTTTAACAACTCATCATCAGTATTAAAAAGGGTCATATTAATTCTCCAATACCCTGTCATGGTCAATGATAACCTTCCGTTATAGCTCTTGGTGGCTGTATTATAAATAAGGTCTTTATTGTTTGGCGAACTATGGTTCCCCATTCCCGGCATCCGAGGATCTAAAACTACCTTATAACCTTCTACTGGCGAGAAACTCATCATGTTTTTCATCTCAAATAATACGGCCTCAATATCGTTTACCGCAACTTCTGGAGTCTTGGGAGACACCATAGCTAAGATATATTTAGTTTCATCACTTCCCACAAAGGTGGCAACCCTTTGTTTTTCATTCAGAGGGGCCTTAACATCAATAGCTTTAGTCGTTATAAATTCTTGCCCTTCAATCTTATAGGCAAAGGTAATGTCCCAAAATTCATCCGAATTTCCGGGCATTTGAAATACCAGATATCCTTTGGAAATGGTATTATTTTCAGTGATAACGGTCAGATCCGATTTCGGACAGGAATGCGCTTTATGTATCATATGCATCATAGGCTCCCATGAAATTACTGGATTGGAAAAATATTCCCCACTGGTCACATCCTTAATACGGATAAATATCTCATTATATCCTGTTTCAAAATATTTGTTAACCGAATACAGCTCTATGCTATGCCCGTTACCCTCCATTTTACTGAGTAAATTAAATTCCGTCATAGGATCAATTTCCAAAATTGGATCAACATTGTCAGAAGTACAAGCGGTAAGACCGACAGTTAGCACCAAAAAAATCAGGATAAATTTTATGTTTTTCATTTCTTATTGTTTTAAAGTTTATGTTTTATTAATTTATTGCATATGAAATTGTTACGAAAAAATTCCGCCCCATCCGGGGGATATTTTTCCAATCGGAATAGGTAGAATACCGTTTATCCAGAATATTCTCCACGCCTACTTTTGTGTACATTAAATCGTTATTAAAAATAAAGGTCTTCCCTAAGGATAAGGAGAAAATAGTATATGCCATGGTTTGATCTTCCCCGAAGTTGGGGTTATAGTTCACTTGTTTTCCAGCGCCAGACATCCCAATAGAACCGGAAATCGAGCCCTTGTGATAGCTAAGACTGGAACGATAGGAGAATGGACTTATAAACGGTAAGTTTTCGCGGTCTTGATCTACCCCTCGATGGTATGCAATTAAACCGTTCCATTTAAATTGTGGTATCGGTGCATATTCCAAATCCAAGGAGGTGTTGTACATATTGGCATATTCCAGATTCTTGTAAACCTTTACACCCTCTGCCCCAATAGTCATAACACTAAGAGAAGGATCCACTGCTCCTATGATATAGTCTGTAATGTGAAACACATTTGCTTCGGCACTGATCTTAAAGTTTGATTTTTCCCAGGAAATTTTGGCATTGGCTTCCATAGATTTTTCATTGATAAGTTCTGGATCCCCAATATAGTCGTGGTTATCAAAACTGTTGAACAAGTAAAATCCAAATGCTTCGGAGACCGAAGGCGCCCTATCTCCATAGGACAGTCCTACATTTAAATGCCAAGGCATCCACATCTTATGCCATTGTCCTGAGATACTCTTAAGGAAACGAGTTTTGGATTTTTCCATTTCCGGATAAAATATCCTTAAACTGTTCAATCCCAACTCGTCTGCTACCTCCTGATTTTGCACTGCCATTCTAGTGGCGATTTTTAGGATACTACCATTGATACTAAGTTCGTCTTCAAAATAAACTCCCCCGTTGGTAGTACGAACGTCGGGCCAGGTAAGCATAAACATGGGCAACTCATTGGGATTATTGGGATACATGGTCATTTCTGCCAACGATCTATTATAAAAACCATCCAATTTGAAAAATAATCGATGATTTTTAAGTCCTAAGCGAGCTTCCGTAAAAAATCCATAGGTATCACTCCATCCCGGCATGTCCATATGAATGGGCACATTGGGCCGTTTAGTATCATCCATTATGTGGGTAATGGTATTAAAATACAACTTGGAGTTCCAGTCAGTAAACTTACGGAGCAGGGAATCCTGTTCAAAACCAACAGAGGTAATTATCCCTTGGGCCAGGGATACATCCATGGGTAGCGCAGGATAGCCTACATCCCTAGCTTCATCAAAGATAAAACTAGCGGTAATCAATTTTCCTTGGGACACTTTATAGCCTGAATTTACCGCAAGGTTGTATTTTTCGAATTGTGAAAAAGAAATCTCTTCATCCCCTCCGGCATAGTAATTCCCTGCCTTCCTATAGCTCAGATTCGTATCCATATAAAAGTTGGATCCGGAGTAATCCAGTTTGGCGCCCCATACATTCATTTCATTATTACTTTCATACCCAGTTTCCAATCCTCCTTGCAGTCCAGTATCCTTAAAATTACCTTTTTCCAATTCCAGGTCTATGGCTCCACCAATGGTAGTACCATGTTTGGCTCCCTGTTGCCCTGAGGTTACATGGGCCTTTGCTAAATTGGAAACCTCCACATAGGAAGTTATGGGATCCATCTTATCCGTACAGGCACCAAAGATTTTCATCCCATCTATGGTTACCGAAAGCCTTTCAGAGAACATATTGTTCAATGTAGGTTCCCAAGCATATGCCCCCCGCTTTACCATATCAACTTTTTTGGAGGATTCCAAAAATTCATCCAAGCTGGAGAGTGGTTTGGGCTGACGGTGATAATTCAGTGAATTCCTGGTGGAAATCAGGATTACTTCATCCAAATTGATTGTAATAATGGAATCTTGGGTCAGTACTAGTTCCTGTGCATTACTATTCGTTATGAATAATAATAACAACAACAGGGACGCCCAATGTAAAATAGGTTTGGACCATACCATATGTATTTCGCATACTTTATGGGTATAATTAATGCTTGTCATGTGACTTTTTTTAGATAAGACAATTTATTCTGAAAACTTGGTCGACATTTGGATAACTACCAAAACAGACCAAGGCGATAATTGAATTATCCCAGCTCTGGTGGCTGTGCGATATCTGAAGTAAATAATCTGGAAATCATAGCCTGACCTCCCTTAAAGTTATTTTGCACCGAAATGATGCCGAATGCCACATCTGCCCTAACTGAAACTGGATCAATTGAAGCCAAAAACTGTATTTCTGTTTGGGAGCGTTTGCCCTCAAAAGGATTTTCTTTACCGTTGTCCGACTCTTTGGCCAACTGTTTTGCCAAATAACATTGACCGTTACAATTTAAAGATGGGGTATCTCTGTTTTTACATAAATTCTCCACAATGTAATCGTAATTTACCGCGTATTCTGCCAACGGCCAAAATGGCTTGATAAGCATGATAATCGCAACAAACAAGACTATTTGTTTCATTAATTTAGTTTTACAATTAGGATCCCTTTTTAAATCCAAGGTTTACGTTCAATGAATATAGCTCAAAGGTAGTGCATTAAAAAAATACTATAAAATGACAATCGTCAGTTATTGCCTCTAAATTTTATTCAAAATTTTCATAAAACCCCATTGCTACTTTAGCATTCAGGTTCGCCCGTTTTGGTCTTGGGAAGGATCTAAAAAAATTGCATATAGGTAACTATTTAAATTACGAAAGACCAAAGAAACAGAAGCCACAGTCGTTTGGGAACCTGTGATTAGAGGGATACGTTAAATTGGAAATATGCATAGAAAGAAAAATAGAAAAGGTAGCAATAGATCGGTAATTGGCACTTCACAATGAATAACAATGTCACACTTAACTGAACATAACCAATAGACACATGGACCCATTTTCACATGAACACATGGTAACATTACATTAATATAGCGGTGATTTCGTTTTTGATTTTTATATTTACCCCCTAGAAGTTCTTTAAGGGAAAAATGGATGCCACCTATATAGAGAGCAGTAATTTACTGCCCCTGAATTCTTTAAATAACAAAAAATTAGGTGAAATCAATTATTTAGGATAAATTTGTCCGAAATAAGAATTTGACTTATATTTGTACTAAATTAATATAAGATAGACTATGTTTTCCAAAGCTTGTGAATACGGAATAAAAGCAACAATATTTATTGCAGTAAGGTCCTTGCACAACAATCGTGTTAGTCTAAAAGAAATTGCAAAGGAAATAGATTCCCCCGAAGCTTTTACGGCGAAGATACTACAGTCCCTTGCCAAAAACGGTTTGGTAGATTCCCATAAGGGTCCCACGGGAGGATTTCAGATGGAACGAACCAAGATGGATACCATAAATTTGTACGATATCGTAAATGCCATAGATGGGGACAGTATTTTTCATGGATGCGGATTGGGTTTAAAACAGTGTGATTCTCGAAAGCCATGTCCGGTACACCATAAATTTGTGGTGGTACGAGAAAACCTTACGCATATGCTTCAAAATACCACCATGTACGAATTAGCCACTGGATTGGATATTGGGTTGACCCATTTAAAACGGTAAATTAATTTTTAAATAGTACTTTAAATCAGATTACATTTTATAAATTAGATAAAAGATAAAAAGGTATTAATATCTCAATATGAATAGCAAAACAACTACCATAATACCACTCCTTCTGTTTTTACCACTGCTATTATTTCCACAAAATAGTAGCACTATAAACACGGATAATTGGATAAGCAGCCCTGGAATAATAGGAACTTTCGTGTTGCTCTTTATTGTTCTCATTGTCGCTGTCATTATACTAATGGCCAAACTCAATTCTTATATAGATTCTTTTAAAAGAAAGCAATTACATAAGAAAGATTTGGCATTCTCCGAAGAATTGATAGGTATGGACGAGAATGAAATAGACCTAATTTTAGAGCGGCGAAAGAAAGCCCTCACTTATAAGTTATCCGGAAAGGAATTGGGAAGCGACCAACAGGTAATAGATCGTAAAGGTCTCGTCAATAAGGTAACACATGAGCCCGAAAACCCCATGTTTGATGAGAAAAAAAATACTCCCCTCAGTATAGACACCCCGGAACCACTTAAAAAAATTGTAATTTATTACTTGGGTGCCGCTGTTTTCTGGTTGGTTTTTGGAACACTTGTAGGGCAGTATGTAGGTATGAAATTCATATGGCCAGAAATGGACAGCCAATCCTGGCTTTCTTTTGGTCGTCTCCGACCAGTACATACGAATGCCGTTTTTTGGGGATGGGCCTCCTTATCTATGATTGGTCTGGGTTATTTTGTGATAGCCCGTACTTCAAATACCGCCATACATAGTTATAAAAGTGCTTGGTATTCATGGATACTGATCAACCTAACCCTCCTTTTGGGTACTCTTTCATTAATGGCCGGCATCAACAATGGAGGTGGGGAATATCGGGAGTATATATGGCCTGTCATGCTACTTTTCGCAATCGCCCTCGTGATTACCTTTTGGAATTTCTACAAAACTGTTGCCAACCGAAAAATAAAGGATATCTACGTGTCCAACTGGTATATACTGGCTGCACTTATCTGGACAACTGTATTGGCCATCATTGGGTATTTGCCCTATTTTCAAGACGGGCTGGGTGAGACCATAATACAGGGTTATTATATGCATCAGGGAGTAGGCATGTGGTTTATGACATTTACCTTGGGATTGATATATTATTATCTTCCCTCTTCACTTAACAAACCCATTTACTCCTATTCCTTGGGGGTGTTGGCCTTTTGGACACAAATGTTGTTCTATACTATGATAGGAACCCATCATTTTGTGTTCAGTCCCCTACCCTGGTGGCTACAGACCACCGCCATAGTATTTAGTGCGGGCATGTTTATTCCGGTAGTTGCCGGTACTACCAATTTCCTTATGACCATGAAGGGGAGCTGGAACCATATTTCTAAAAGTTATGTCCTACCATTCTTTTTGGTAGGTGTCATATTTTACTTTGTAGGCTCAACACAAGGTAGCTTACAAGCCTTCAGATTTACCAATTATGTATGGCATTTTACCGATTTTAACGTAGCTCACTCCCATATGACCATGTACGGGATCATAACATTTATTCTTTGGGCCTGCATATATACTATTCTGCCAAAATTAACGGGTAAGGAACCACCACAAATTTTTGTGGGTGCCCATTTTTGGATGGCGTTCATAGGTCTCTTCGCTTATATGATGTCACTAATGGCCGGTGGTACGCTGAAAGGACTTAGCTGGATCGATGGAAATCCTTTTTTAGAGTCTGTAATCTTAATGAAACCGTATTGGGTATGGCGTGCCATAGGTGGCTCGTTAATGTTTGTCTCACATCTGGTTTTTGCATATAACTTTTATTATATGGTAAATAATAAAAAATTAGTAAAAACATTGGACGCTCCATTACTGGAACGCGTGAACAATTAAAATAAAACGAAATGTTCGACTTTCATAAGAACCATAAAATACTTGTCCTTGCTGCCCTTATTGGCTTTGTATCCTTGAGTTTTCTAATTGCGGTATTTCCCGCCTACCAGATGCAGGATGTAGAGCCCTTACCTGGCCAGTCTAACATGACCAACAGTGAAAGACAAGGCCTACACGTCTATATCAGCGAAGGTTGTGTGGCTTGCCATACCCAACAGGTCCGTAATATAGAGATGGATAAAACATGGGGGGATCGCCCTTCTATTCCATCCGACTATTATTACAGTAAGGAACGCATGGATATATGGCGACAATCGCCTTCCCTTTTGGGAAGTGAACGAACGGGCCCTGACCTTACCGATATAGGTCGAAGACAATCCAGTAAGGATTGGCATTTGCTCCACTTGTTTAATCCTCGTAGCGTGGTGGGCGAGTCTGTAATGCCCTCCTACCCTTGGTTATTTCAAATGATAGACAGCGGTTCGGTAAAACAGAAGGACGTGGTGGTCAACCTTCCTGAAGCATTTGCCCCTCCATCGGGAACTACGGTCATAGCCAAGGAGGAAGCACTACAACTGGTAGCCTACCTACAATCCTTAAAGCAAGTAAAGCTCCCAGACGGACAGGTCGAGGAATTTATTCCTGCATTAAAGCAGATACAGACCGGAGAAATGCGGGGTGAACAAGAAAGCGCTGCCCTAAACGGGGCACAACTATACAAACAGACTTGTGCTGTATGCCATCAAGATAATGGAAAAGGGGTTTCAGGAGCATTTCCACCTTTGGCGGGAAGTCCGATCGTAAACGACGATGACCCTGAACTGATGATCAGGATCATCTTACAAGGCTACGATGCCCGAAGCGAATACGCCTCTATGCAACCCTTCTCTGATCAACTTTCCGATGCCGAAATAGCGGCTATTGCAAACCACGAACGCAGTAGTTGGGGCAATAGTGCATCAGAGGTAAAGGAAGAGGATGTAAAAAAATTTAGGGCTTTTATTGAAAATCAGGCCAACCAATAACCGATAAGAATAGATAAAAAATAAAATAATTTAAAATGGAAGGAATGGAGAACTATTTAACCAGTTTAATTACAGAAACCCCTTTTCAGGGCAGGCAATTGGCAATTACCTTGGCAAGAAAATCCATTGCCGAGATCCAAACCGACCCAGAAACGCGGAAAAAGCTACGTTCGGACTATGCGACCGACACCCAGCAGTTAATAGCCTCGGCACAGATAATCGCCTTGGAGTTCCAAACGATTGCCGCAGCAAACGATTATTGGAGAAAATGAAAAAGTATTTAATCATATTGCTACTGTTCTTCGCCTACCAACCAATGATGATGGCCTGTGACCTCTGTAAAGAGAATCAGCCAAAAGGCTTGGAAGACATTACACATGGCCGAGGACCAACTGGCTACGTAGATTATATCATAACATGGTCTGCCCTTATATTGGTTGCTATAACCTTGTTCTTCAGTATAAAATTTCTAGTACGGCCCAAAGAGAACGGTCCAGACCATATCAAGAATATTGTTTGGGACAAAAATTTTAAAGCAGATGGAGGACAATAGAATTATAAAGGTATATCTAGATGAGGAGCAGCAACCTTTTGCAGAGTTTGCGCCACCGGTAAAGTTTGTGTTGGACACGACCAAGATACCCGATGGCAAACATATTCTAAAGATTGTAGCAAGGTCATCCAATAATGTGGAAGGAATTAGGACCATTCCGTTTGAAGTCCGCAACGGTCCCTCTATTTCTGTGGTGGGACTTAAAAATAATGAGGTAGTGGACACCCAAATTCCAATTACCATTAACGCCTATGGGAGTGAAACCAAGGATTCGTTCGTAATACGGGGATCTGAGACCCCAAAAGCCATCCCAGCTTGGGTGTGGGCCCTGATTATATCATTCGTAGGCTTTGCCATGTTCTATATAATTATGTACTGGAACCCAGAACTATATAAGTCGTTTTTCTAATGAAACATTCAATACAACATATAGGTGACATTCAACTCTTGGTAGATGCCTTTTATTACAAAGTAAGGAAAGACAGTATGTTGGCACCTCTTTTTAACGAAGTAATCAAAGATAATTGGGAAGGGCATTTAAAAAAAATGTGCACGTTTTGGGGTACGGTATTACTGGGTACAAGTTCCTACTACGGAAATCCATTTATGCCCCATGTTAACCTAGCCGTTGAAAAGGATCATTTTGAGCGATGGGTATTTTTATTCGATCAAACCCTGAACGAGAATTTTGAAGGAGAAAAGGCAGAGGAAGCCCAATGGAGGGCAAATAAAATGGCAGAAATGTTCCATTTAAAAATTAAATCCTTCAACACCAACAACAGAAAGACACTGATATGAAAATAGCAACAAAATACCCCATAATACCCGCCTCCGTTTTTATATGGATAGGTTTTGTAGGGGCCATAAGCTTTATGGAGGCGTGGCTAAAATTCCAAGTTGCCGAACTCTCCCTGCCCTTGGGATTAAAAATAGGGAAATTGGTATTTCACGCATTAAATAAAGTAGAATGGGCATTGGCTTTGATCATAATGATCCAAATTTATAGAACAGCCGGAAAAATTATTAGATGGAGCAATCTATACCTACTTATTCCCATATCTATCTTAGTAATCCAGACCCTTGTTCTATTGCCAATTTTAGACATAAGGGCCGATGCCGTTATTGAAAATAAAATAGTACCAATCTCACACGCCCACATTTATTTTGTGGGAATGGAAGTCGTAAAAGTCGCTGCCCTTTTTATATATGGACTTAATTATCATAAAAAGTAAACCATGGACAATACCATTGATAAAATTTCCGAAAAATACGTTGCGCTAGGAGAAAATCCTGAGACCTACTTAAAAGGGCTTTTACATGCCAAACCCATTACTTATTGGGATTATATAGAGGTAGACACCTTACTTTCCCTCCAAAAGCCTAGGACTAATTTCAAGGACGAATCCATTTTTATCATGTACCACCAAGTCACGGAGCTATTTTTAAAAATGATGCTCCATGAACTAGAACAGGTTGTGGCCGAAAAGGAGATTACTACTGATTTTTTGATGGTGAAATTAGAGCGACTAATAAAATATACCTCCATGTTGATCAGCTCTTTCGATATAATGAGGACTGGGATGAATTATGATGATTACAACACCTTCCGATCTACCCTTACGCCTGCAAGCGGTTTTCAATGTGCTCAATTTCGAATGATTGAACTCCATTGTACCTCCTTGGTGAATTTAATCAGCAATAACTATAAAAATCAACTTTCAAATAACCCAGATTTGCGGGAGTGTTTTGATAAAATTTATTGGAAAGATGCGGGTACCAACCCAAAAACCGGTAAAAAATCATTGACACTACAGTTGTTCGAAGATAAATACTTAAAGAAATTTATAGCTACGGCCAACGGCTTGTTGGGCAATACCTTGGAAGATAAGTTAGAACGACTCCCCTATATACCGGATGCCCTTAGGCATAAGCTCCGCAGCTTTGACAAGCTTTATAATGTAGAATGGCCGTTGATTCATTTGAACACCGCTGAACATTATTTAAATAGTAAGGGTGAAAACAAAGAAGCAACGGGCGGATCCGAATGGAAGAAATATTTACATCCAAAATATCAGCAACGAAAATTTTTCCCTTCGTTGTGGTCCAAGGATGAAATTGAACACTGGGGAACAAACCATAAAATTTTAGATCATGGTAATATCAAATAGACCTGAATTGACACATTTAGAAGTAGGTGATTCTCTAAAAATATTACAAATAAATGCTTTGGCTGGTACAGAAATGCCACTACACCACAGCACTAAAGAGGCGGTAATCGTAGTACAGGAAGGGGAAGCTTTTCTCAATGCAGAAGGGAAGGAATACTTTTTAGAAAAAGGATCCACCTTATTGATTCCAGCAAACATGGAACACAGTCTTAAAATATTAGAAAATTTTAAGGCCGTTGCCATAATGGCAAAAGATTCTACTATACATTTTAATATTTAATAATTAATAATTAATAATATGGAAAATTTAATGACGAAAAACATTGGTGAAATTGTAGCCGAAAATTATCGTACCGCACAAGTTTTTAAAAATCATAAAATAGATTTTTGCTGTAAGGGAAATAGGAGCATTGTAGAAGTCGCCGAAAAAAACAAAATAGATGCAAACCTACTTTTAAAGGAAATTGAATCGGTACAGGATCAAAAAAACGATGATACTATTGATTTTAAGACTTGGCCCCTAGATCTGCTTGCCGATTATATAGAAAAAACACACCATAGGTATGTTGAGGCACAAATCCCGATTTTAAATCAATACTTGGCCAAACTATGTCGAGTTCATGGGGAACGACACCCAGAGCTATTGGAAATAACTCAACATTTTAATAAATGTGCTGGGGAATTGGCCATGCATATGAAAAAAGAAGAGTTAATTCTCTTCCCGGCTGTTCGCAAAATGATAAAAGCCAAACAAACAGGGACTCTCTTGGAGAAACCTCATTTTGGTACCATTCAAAATCCAATTCAGATGATGATGCAAGAGCACGAGAACGAAGGAGATCGCTTTAGATTGATAGACGAATTAAGTGATAATTATACCCCTCCGGCTGATGCATGTAATACCTATAGGGTAACTTTTTCTTTGCTTCAGGAGTTCGAGGAGGATTTACACAGACATATCCATTTGGAAAATAATATTCTTTTTCCAAAATCGGAGGCCCTAGAAAAGGAATTAAATGATTAAATTAAGTCTTAATATACAACTATAAAGTAATAGTAATCTGACTGTTATATGGCGCGGTTAAGAAACAGTGTATTCCACGAATAAGTTTTAAGACCGTGCCCATACAGTAGGCCAAAATGTTCCCTATGATTGCGCTATTGGTTTCTAATGATGGCCACATAGCCAAAGGATAATTCGGGTTTCCAATTAAAATGCACCCTAACGGAAGATGATTTTTCATAGTCAAACACCTCAATACAAGACAATTAGACATCGTACAGAAACTTTCGATAACACTTCGACGCCCGCCTGAACGGAACGGGTAGGCAAGCGTTAGAGCATTCAAATCTCAACTAGTGAGTAAAAACAGCTTCGGAATAATAACAGATTCAGATGAATAAAACGCAGATAAAACGAATCTATGACGACCCAGCGCAGAGCGATGGGTATAGGATCTTGGTTGATCGGATCTGGCCAAGGGGAATAAGCAAGGAAAGGGCCATGCTAGATGATTGGATAAAGGATATTGCACCCTCCAACAAACTGAGAAAATGGTTTGATCACGATCCAGAGAAATTTGAAGAATTTGAGAAGAAATACCGAATAGAATTGAAGGAAAAGGAGAAAGAACTGAAAGAGCTTCGCGAAAAAGCAAAGGAGAAAACCCTTAGCCTACTTTATGGTGCAAAGGATACGACGCATAATCAGGCAATAGTACTACAGAAAGTTTTAGAGGAATGCCACTAAAGGAATCCCCACTTTGGAAAGCCCAAATAGTGGAGCATAAAAAACGGAAGTTGATCTAGTATAAAAAGATACCATAAATGGAACAAAAAAAACCAATTAAAAGACACAAGGCAATGCAGCCTATAAGCAGGGAGCATCACCAAGGATTATTGTTATCGTGGAAAATACGGACAGGTTTTTCAAAAGGAATATCCATGGAACGGATGAAAACCTATATGGACTGGTTTTATGCCACACATTTGGTGCCCCATTTTGAAGTAGAAGAGAAATATATTTTTCCAATATTGGGCAATGACCATGAGTTGGTGAAAAAGGCCATTGCACAACACAGAAGGTTAGAGCGACTATTTAATACTTCCACAGAGCTTAAGAAAATTATAAGTCTAATAGAGGAAGAGCTAGAAAACCATATTAGGTTTGAGGAAAGGATCCTTTTTAACGAAATTCAAAAAGTTGCAACGGAAGAACAAATGAATACCATATCAGAATTACATCCCGAAACCAAGTTCGTGGATAATACCAAGGATTTGTTTTGGGAATAGAAAACTAAAATATGAATCTCATGAAAATTTACAATGAATTACTTAGGGAATTTAAAAAGGGACAGACAGGATATTCCACCATAGCAATTATTGGTCAAAGCTGTATTGGTTCTGTTGCTGTGATGTTGGCTCTAAAAAACGAAATGCCCATTGCATTAAGGTTTTTCCTAGTTTTGATGGTCACCATCCTATGTATGGCCTATAACGCAGCTGTGTTGGCACATTTAAAGGCAAAAATAACTTTCAACCTATTAATAATGAGTGTGGTGTTTAGTGTTATCACCATTGCCGCAAACCTCATTTAAAGCCTGTTTATAGTCCATTTAAAAACCTATGCTAACAAATCAACTTTATATCCCTATATGTACACCTTAACCTATTTTGATGAATTTGGGGACAAATGTACCGCAGATTTTAAAACTCACGAATACCATAGTCTTATGGAACTACTATTTGATAAATATTTGGAGGAATGGGGCGATTGTAAGGGGCGGGCATGGTGCGGAACCTGTCATATCCAAATTTTGGAGGGGGTAATCAATGAAAAAATGGAGGATGAGGAAAGACATACGCTGTCCAAGATTAATGGAGCGACAAAGGAGAGCCGTCTGGCATGCCAAATCCCTTTAAACGCACGATTAAACAATGTGGTTTTTAAGATTGTCTCCGAGAATCAATACGATTAATAATGCTACCATGCTCTACTTATTAGGCTGTTAAATAAGGGCAGACAAACGGACGGGTAAAATTTTCACGCTCCAGCAGTTACCAAATTGCCATTTAAAGATAATAGATTTGATCGCCATTACTATTTTATAACCCCACCTTTACCCAGTATCTTTGCAATGATAAATATTAATTATTTAAGTACATGACGACAAAATCCGAAATTAAAGAGAGAAAGGATGTTAACCTACTAGTGTTGAGTTTTTATGCCAAAATAAGGAAGCATGAAGTCCTAGGACCTATTTTCAACGGCATTATAACAGATTGGGATAGTCATCTGGAATTGTTGACCGATTTTTGGGAGAGCCACCTCCTGCTCCAACGAAAATATATGGGCAACCCAATTGTGGCCCATCAAGAAGTAGATGACAAAATGGGCCATACTATTACACAGGAACATTTTGGACTTTGGTTAAACGAATGGTTTGCCACTATTGATGAGCTTTTTGAAGGTGAGGTGGCATGGATAGCCAAAAACAAGGCCCGGAAAATATCGACCATGCTATTTTTACATATATTTCAGCACAGAAGTAAGGTGTAATAACATCTCTAACTCCGTATAAATCCAATACAATATATTAAAATATCTTACGATGGGATGCTTCTACACAATTCCCTTTACCCTAGTATTAGACCTCCACAGGATTAATAAAATGGCTATAGGAATTAAGACGCTTCCATAAGCCAAATACATTAAATATCCATCAACCAATGGCCATCTTTGCCAAGCTGCCATTCCTTTGTAAAAAATAAGTACTTCTGTAAACACAAATCCCAACAAGTACATAAGATTGGATAATTTAGTGAGTTTAATTAATTTATAATATTCTAAAAAAAAGAATACCCCAACACTAATCACTCCCAAAAAGGTCCAATGTAAATAACCTATGGTGAAATCCATAATAGTAGCGGCCAAATTCGCGAAATAGGGCAAGGAACTAAGCAATTGTAACAGCATTTTAGATAATAAAAGTACACTTACCACTACCAAAACACCATATTGAAGTGTAGTTAATTCGGATTTTAACAAACTGCGGTTTACATAACAAAACCTGATCAATATCAATAGTCCAACCAACTGCAAGATAGCTCCCATTCCACCCAAAAGAAAGAATGCAAGGCCTGGTCCCGTCCATAGGGCAGAGAGAAATGAACTAAGTATAATGCCAACCCCCGAACTCCAAAAAAATACCTTAAAGGTTATTGGTGACATCATGATTCGATGTTGTTCCAAGAAATAGATTAATAGGCCGATAAGTGCAAAAACCATCCAGCCGTTATATTGAAAATGCAAGTAAAAATATATCGCCAATCGATACCAAATAGATTCTGGTCCCAAAAGGGTCATAATAGGACCCATAGCCCATGGTCCAACGCTAGAACCTACCATAAACCATAAAGCCACTTTAAGGCAACGGTAGGCGTTGGTTCCCTTCAACAGTTTGGGTACATTTTTTATAAAAAACCCGGTAAACCAATAGGATGCCACTAAAAATAAAGTGGAGAAAACTATGGAAAATAGGGCGTAACCTTGGAATGGAAAAGATAACAACATCCCCACCAAACAGAGTTGGGTAAACCAAAATATTCTACCATACTTCCTATGTAAACCCTGTTTACTTAAAAACAGATGGTACAACAGGCTTGTAAGTGCTATATATACCCATCCTAACAAGGCAATATGTGAATGGGTATGAACTATAAATCGATAATTGATCGGTATCGGCATTGGAGAAACCACGAAGGTCCGCAAGAGAACACCTAGTAGGGCTGCCATTAAAAAATAGCCCAGGGATACGTTGATATGAGATTTAATTGAAATCAATAATTAGGGGCTAAGGGATTAAGGTACTCATTAAATTTAAAGATATTAAAGCAATCCCGACTAATACCAGCGGGGAAGATAACCTTAAAAATCCTTTCTCCTAGATTTATATCCCAATCGCCAAACTGGTATGATCGTCCATAGCGCAAGCATAACCACAGACATTATTAGACCTAAATTAGTTCCGAAAAACTGTTTAAATATTGCTCCTGTATACCCTAATAGTGCCGAGATATCCAATTTTAATAGAATAAGGGTCCTAGAAAGATCTATAGGATTGAACATAGTAGCGATCAAAGAAAAGCTATCTAATGGGTATTGTTCAAAGATAATCAAAGACATTAGAAACAGACCGTCATAGATTACTGCTAGAAACAACCAGACCAATACAGCATATCCAAATCCCTTAATTTTATTTTCATTGGAAAGAGCAATATTAAAAGCAAGTGCCGTAAATATCATTGTTAAAAATGCCCCAGTAATAAGCAATAATGAAAAATCCCAAATGGCATTACTTTCAAATAACCCGTATAAAACAAAGGGAATCCCAAGCCCCAACACCAAACTCATGGTAAGGGAACCGGCAACACCTAGATATTGCCCGAAAAATATGGAGGAGCGTTTTATGGGTTGAGCCAATAGTAGTTCGGTAAATTCCTTGGAGTTATAATAGTACATCACTCCAAAAATTGTCCCGATTAAAGGTACCAAAACAATAATGACGTTCATCAGTGTAATTACAGCCTTAGACAGCTCGCTGTTTAAAAACAACAGTACAAAGCCCAACAGCAGATAAAACAAGAAATATACGTAGCTCCAGCGACTGCGCATAAGATCGTAAAAACTATATTTTAATATTTTAATCATGATCGTTCTGTGTAGATATTGCCGCAATGGCATGTTCAAAATTAGATTGTCCCGTTTTCGTCTTCAGGGCACTTATACTACCTTTAAAATATATTTTACCCTCGAGAAGATAGACCACCTCATCGGTTACTTCCTCAACAAACTGCATAATATGGGAGGTAATTAAAAAAGTCTTTCCTTTGGCCTTTTCCTCAAATATCAACTCTTTTAATCTGATCAGTGCCACTGGATCCAATCCGGTAGTAGGCTCATCCAATATAATTAGAGGACAATCGAACATAAAGGTCAGTACAATATTTACTTTTTGTTTGGTTCCCCCGGACAGATTACTCAGTTTCTTGTCCAAAAAAGGCTCCAAACCAAATCGGGTGATAAGTTTTTCCTCCTCACTGGGAATTTGCCGTATATCCTTAATCATTTCAATCAATTCCTTGACTCTAAGGTTACCCGGAAAATTGGCAATCTGGGGCAAATAGTTAATTTGCTGTCGGTATTTCCATTTATTTTTAATGGCAGTATCCATAACGGAGATGGTCCCCTTGTCTGGAATTACCATTCCCAGTATAGTTTTAATCAAGGTTGTTTTCCCAGAGCCATTGGGACCTAGGACAGCAAATATATCGCCCCCATGGATGTTAAGATCCAGTCCGGTCAGTACCGGATTTGTTCCGAATTTTTTATGTAGGTTTTCTACCTGTATCATTTATTTTTTTTCATTAATGGTTTTGCATCAACTAAATTGTCCGGAGTAAAGACCGGAGATACTTTTTCTGAAAAATCTATTATATCCATAAACAGACTTCGCAAGAGAATAATAGTTTCTGGCGTCCTATTTACAATATATGAGAATAATTTTACGGGTCTGAAGGGCACATCCCCTATACCGTCCCGATTTAGATCATAGCCAGTATAACTACTCCAATAATTCCCTTCAAAAATATTATCATTCAAATTACTGTTGTAGGCCAGATCAAATGAATTGTAAAGAAAATTATTATTGGTAATGGTATTGGCATAACAGGCACCACGCACTTTTATGGCCCATCCGTTTCTTATAAAATCGTTGTTTTTGTAATCTATTCGGTTAGAACCCTCTATACTAATCCCTACAGTATTCTCCTCAAAGGTGTTTCCATAAATTTCAGCATCGTTGATCTCTTTTAATAACATTCCAAAAGAAGCTGTACCCCAGTTTTTTCTAAAGGTATTCCCCAGCATTTTTATTCTTTTGGAAAACATCACCGCTACCCCTGCCCCATTATTCTCAAAAGTATTCCCTTTGTAGATATCATCATTGGAAAACATAAAATGTAAACCGTAACGCAGATTATTGGCGCTATAGTTATTCTCGATTAGTATATCGTCCGAAAATTCCAAATAAATGCCATCTCTAACCCGCTGTACAGAATTATTGGCTACTATGATGTTTTGCGAATGCCATAGTTGAATGCCATTTCCTGAATTGTATTCATCTTTCGCATCTCCGACAATTTTATTGTTAAGCACCTTCCCATTTTTTGATTTTTCCAGATAGATGCCAAAAAACAACTTTTCCAATTTTACATTCTGTATCAGAAAATCTTCGCTTCTTATAACGCGGATAGCTGCATAGTCTGAAGTGTAGCTTGTGCCCACATTTTTAATAAATACCCCTTCAATTGTAACGTTATTGGCTGCTATCTGAATAATCTCACCTTGCTCCTGCCCATCAATAATAGGATAGTCCTCCCCTATTAAGGTCAAGGGTTTGGTAATCCGAATATTGAATTCATGATACGTTCCTTTTTTGATTAAAATAGTGTCAAAATCCGCCGCCCGGGCTATTCCCTCCTTAATGGTCTTTATGGGACAGGTTTTGCAGACCGTAATAGTAGAGGCCCACATTTTAGTTCCAAGCAAGAGCAAAATCACATACAATACAACATGTTTACGCTCCATTATCTAACATTCAAGAATTTATAATTTTCTTCCACAGAAACCAGGTGAATAATCGCTTTCTGCCCTTGCAATTGCTTGTATTTTTGATCTTTTATTTGTTTATTTATGTTGTACATCATTTATTCAATTCTCAATATTTTGTTCAACAAATAGTACGTACCAGGCAGAGCACCAAATTATGGTCGACTAGTACTTTTATGAAATATTCCTTAATACTCAAATCTCAATTTAAGCTGCTCCCAGTTTAGTTGATCTCCCTCATGGATCAACATGGCTTCCTCTACTCCTTCCTTTGCTCCGAAAGCCGTTAAGTATTCTCCCATGGGACTTGGTATTCCCTCACTGATCAAATAAAAAGCCTTGGTAGCATTTATCAATACTCCCGGGTTGGAATAGTCATTTACTAAGAAAAGGGCTATTTCGTTACTATTGATATCATTTAAATGGTTCATCATACATTCCGTGGCATCAAACTTAAACGCTTTGCCCTTTTCGGTCACTATTTGGGCAGCGTGTTGCCTATCAACAATAGTCATGCTACAATAGTAGCACGCATCCGACCCGTAATCTATAGGTTGCGGTTTAATACTACAAGAAGTCAGTATTAACAATAAAATAGTAGGGATAAAATACTTTTTCATTCTATATATCTTAAAATTATGTGGCTGTCGTTTCATTGGATTCGCTGTTTAATTTGGGTTTACTGCTTTTCCATCCTAAATAGGAAGCCACAACAGTAAGCAGCATTCCTAAAAATAGAAGATAACCTCCTAAACCAGGTATTGAAATAACATTAAAATTCAGGATTTTCGCATTTCCCAATAATGGCGGTTTATAGGTCATAGGTGTACCATCTGGATGGGTAAGTTTCATAATGGCACGGGGATTTAGATCGGTACCATAATCGGTCATCCAAGCATTAAAATCGTACATCCCCAAAAGTCCCAGAATGGACATCAACACAAACCAACCAATAAACCATTTATAGGTTACCTTGTTTAAAAATCCAAGAAGCCCTATCAATACCCCAAGAAACACCATTCCTCCAATTACCAATGGAAAAGCACTAAATTCCCACATCTCTTCTGCTTTAGGTAAGGTTTTCATCCCAATATAGTGATTTAAGCCATCTATATTTTGAATGTCAAATTCCTCAACCCCCCTAATTCCATCTATATGAATATTCATTCCCAACGGTTCCGGATATTGCGGAGCCCCCAGCATAATATTCCATAATGGAAAAACAAAGAGTCCCAGTAATAACAGTGAGCCAATAATCATTAATATACTTGCTTTTTTCATGTCTTTTCTTGTTAATACAATTACGAATTGAAAAGTGTTTTGGTAGGATGTTGCATAGTGCTATTTGTTAAAAAAGCGGGCAGTTCTTAAACATCGCCCGCTTTCCTAAAAAACTAAAAATAAGTAAAATCAATCTTCACCTAGGGACCAACTTAGTTCCAAATCGGAATTTGCTGGCGAAACCCTAACATACCCCTGCATTTCTTGGTGAAGTGCAGAACAGAAATCCGTACAATAGAATGGCCAGACACCTACTTTTTTCGGTTCCCATAATAGGGTTTTGGTCTGGCCTGGAGCAATTAATAATTCCGCATTTGTTGCACCGATCATAGCAAAGCCGTGAGGTACATCAAAATCTTGTTCTTGATTGGTCACATGGAAATATACCTTATCCCCTACTTTAATACCCTCTATATTATCCGGGGTAAAGTGGCTACGAATAGTAGACATATACACATGCACAACTTTTCCGTCCCTTACCAGTTTGGTGTCGTTAGGAGTTATGGCCGCATAGGGATGTTTATTTTCCGATAATTTAAAGATCTTCTTAACTTTTGGCATTAGGATCTCGGCAGGAATAGCTGCTGCGTAATGTGGTTCCCCATGCGTTGGGAAGTCCAAAAGCAACTCCATTTTATCTCCTGAAATATCGTATAACTGTGCGGAGTGCTCCATTTCTGGACCTACTGGTAGATACCTATCCTTGGTAATCTTATTCATTGAAACAAAATATTTACCAAATGGTTTTTGGGAATTACCTCCAGGAATCATTCCATGTCCTACGGAGTAATATGAAGGCTGTCTATCCAAAACTTCCCAAGTCCCTAGTTTCCATTTTACCACTTCAGAAGATATAAAGAAAGTGGTGTAGGCATTGCCCTTTCCATCAAATTCTGTATGTAATGGTCCAAGTCCAGGTTGTGAAACTACTCCTGCAAGAACATCCTCGAACTTTAAAATGGGAATACCATAAGCTTCTCCATCAAATTTTTCGTTCTCAATGGCGGCCAACATTTTGGTAAAGGAGTGTACTGTTAAATCTGCAGATAATTTACCGTTACCTACAATATACTCTCCTGAAGGATCAACATCACAACCGTGTGGGGATTTTGGGGTAGGCAAGAAATAAACCGCTCCAGGAACTTTGGTAGGGTCTACAGTCAGCACCTCTTTCTTCATTGTGGAGGTAGCCATATGAGTATCATCGTCATAAACATTATGGGCATACTCGGCGGGCATCATGGTTCCCCCTCCATTGTTTACATATTCTTCTATTTTCTTCCAGTTTACGGCAGCGATAAAATCCTTATCGTTTTGGGAAGCGTTTACTTCCAATAAGGTACTGGCCTCCTCGGTGTTATAGGTAGTGAAGAAAAACCAACCATGGGATTTCCCTCTTCCTGGATGCGACAGGTCATAATTGAACCCAGGCATCATTAATTGAAATTTGATGTCCATACGACCCGTTTCAGGGGCTACACTAATAAAGGACAAGGCACCTTTAAAATTCCCTTTATAATCCTTTATAGGCATATCTCGCTGTGGAACAGGAACGGCGAATCTTGTACCCGCTACCACATATTCCGTATTTTCTGTAATAAACGAAGAACTGTGGTTCCCAGCACTGTTTGGCACTTCAATAATTTCTGCAGTCTCAAAAGTTGTAAGGTCGATTCTAGCAATCCTTGGGGTATTGTTCCCATTGATGAAAATCCATCTCCCGTCTAATTCCCCATTGGTCTGGGAAATATCAGGGTGATGGGAATCGTCCCAAGGCACAAATCCAAAAGAGGTGTTCAACATGGGTTTGGTTTCTTCGGAATAGCCATAACCATTTGTGGGAAACTGCGAAAAAACAGGGATTTCCTTAAACATCCTTCCAGAAGGCAATCCGTAAACGGTAAGGTTACCAGTATATCCTCCAGAAAAGAAGGCATAGAACTCGTCATACTCTCCCGGACCAACGTATACCCGATCTGCGGCATTTGATCCCAAGGCTCCTCCGGAACTGGATTTTCCTTGGTTGTTACAGCTGGTCATCAGCGCGAAAACACCCAGCAATCCTAAAAACAAATTTTTATATTTTCTCATTTCAACTATTTAATTGTTTATTCTTTATTTAGTATTATTCTGTAGGAGGCAACATTACCTTATCCACCACATGTACAATTCCATTGCCGCCAGGGATACTGGCAATTATTTTTGCACCGCCAACATAGACATCCTCCCCTTTTACCTCAACGGGAACACTCTGGTTGTTTGCCTGTCCCAATTTTTTAAATTTCTTTATAAAATCCTTGCTGTAATTGCCGGGGGTTACATGGAACTTTAAAATATTAGCCAAGGCCTCCTTGTTTTCCGGTTTCAATAGATCTTCCACTGTACCTTCGGGCAAGGCGTCAAATGCCTCATTGGTAGGCGCAAAAACCATAAGAGGTCCCGCATTTACCAACACATTTTCCAAACTTGCTGCCTGCACGGCCGCTACCAAAGTGGTATGATCTGGCGAGCCTATAGCAATATTTAGCACATTAGGCGTAGAACCATCATCCTCTATGAAGGCCTGGCCCTGATTTGCATTAATTCCAGTTTCCGTAGAATTGGAGGTATCCGTCGTTGCGGTTTTGCCCTCATTTTTACAACTGAATACTAGACCCAGTATAAAAAATGATGCGAGACATGATTTTAAGTTAATGATTGGCTTCATATAAGGGTGTTTTATATTATAAGGTTCTAAAGTATTCCACGACTGCCCTGGCCTGTTCTTCTGTAAGTCCTTGATTGGCCATAGGAGATCCGTTAAACTCCATAAATAGCGCTTTCGCCAAAGGATCTTCTTTTACCATCCCTTCAGGATTCAGTATCATATTCATTACCCATTCCGGCGTACGTCTTTCCATTACACCATCCGGGGCCGGGCCTATAAATTTCTTACCTACCCTATGACAGGCCAAACACATTTGATCATATACTTCTTTTCCTGTTTTAGCCATGTCCTGGTCTATGTCTGCACCCAAAGTAATTGAGGTAATTGGACCAATTCCCTTATTAGTGAGATCAACTGTTTCGGATGCCTTCACTTCAGAAGCCGCTGGAGTAGCAGGCTTTTCAGTTTTGGTCTTAGCCCTATCAACACTAAAGCCCTCCTTTTTCTTTTCTTCCTTTCCCCCACAGCTCATGATCAAAGCTGAAAAAAGGATTGCAGCACTCTTAAAAATTATTTTCATCTGTTTTCTGTTTTAATAGTTATGGTCAATCTTTTTCTATTAGTAATCCTTAGATTTATCAATACTTTTTTGGCTTTTAATTCATCTCCGTTGAGTTTTAACTTATTATTAGGACAAAATTAGGATGCATAACAATAATATAACATGATAAAAATCATAATTCGGACAATTTCATCCTATTTCTTTTATCAAGAAGACCCTGCCCCCTTTCCTATATCAAAAAACTAACTAATAGATTAGCTTACAACAAGATATAGTACACCCATTTTTCATATGGAACCTCGATATAATTTTAAAATTAGGCAGTTAACCTTGCAAAATAGCTGCGTAGGTTTTTTAAATCTTTTACATATCTTAGTCCCAAGCAGCAGAAGAAAACCACATAACATGAACAATTACCTCATAAGTATCCAAGAAGATAGTTTTACATTCAACCAAGAAGATTTGGAAGCATTGGATATTATTTCCATTGGTGATTCACAATATCATTCCTTGTCCGACTTAAAATCATATGATATTAAAGTGATTCAAGCTGATTTTCCCAACAAGCTGATCACCGTTGAGGTAAATGGTAATACTTATCCCCTAAAGCTACAGGACCAGTACGACCAAATGGTAGATAAATTGGGAATGCTCGCAGCCAAATCACAGCAAATAAACAAAGTAAAGGCACCCATGCCAGGGCTTATAATAGACATTATGGCCACTGTTGGTCAAGAAGTTTCTAAAGGCACACCCCTACTGGTTTTATCAGCAATGAAAATGGAGAATATCATAACTTCCCCCGGACAGGGCGTTATTAAACGAATAGAGGTGAAGATCGACGATGCCGTGGTAAAGGGTCAGATTTTAATAGAAATGGAATAAGCTTAGATCACTACGAATATGAAAAAAATACTGATAGCCAATAGAGGAGAAATTGCATTGAGAATAATGCGGACTGTCCAAAAAATGGGTATAAAGACCGTTGCGGTATATTCGGATGCGGACAGGGAGTCCCCCCATGTGCGGTTTGCGGATGAAGCGGTGTATATTGGGAATTCCCCTTCCTCCGAGTCCTATTTAAATATGGAGAAGCTCCTGAAGGCGGTCCAAGACACCCATTCCGATGCAGTACATCCTGGATACGGATTTTTAAGTGAAAATGCCGTTTTTGCACAACTTTTGACAGAAAACGGGATTACTTTTATAGGTCCTAAACCTCATGCGATAAGAGTTATGGGCGATAAATTAGCTGCTAAGGAGACGGTAAAAGATTATAATATTCCCATGGTGCCCGGTATAGATAAAGCCATAACCGATATAGTCTTGGCCAAGACCATTGCCAATCAAATTGGTTATCCCATACTAATTAAGGCGGCGGCCGGAGGCGGCGGTAAAGGAATGAGGGTGGTCCAACAAGCCGATGAATTGGAGGAACAAATGCATCGCGCAATCAGCGAGGCTATAGCCGCTTTTGGAAGTGGGGCCGTGTTTCTGGAAAAATACATTGACTCCCCAAGGCATATAGAGATACAGATATTGGCCGATAATCACGGGAATACAGTACATTTATTTGAGCGAGAATGCAGTGTACAAAGGAGACATCAAAAGGTAATTGAGGAAGCTCCATCTGCGGTACTTACCCCAAAAATAAGAACCGCAATGGGTGAAGCAGCAATTATGGTAGCCAAAGCTTGTAATTATGTTGGTGCCGGAACCGTAGAGTTTTTACTGGATACGGACAATAATTTTTATTTTTTGGAAATGAATACCCGATTGCAAGTAGAACATCCTGTCACGGAGATGATTACAGGGATAGATTTAGTGGAACAACAGATCAAGATTGCAAGGAACCAAGTATTGGAACTATCCCAAGAGGAACTATCCATCAAAGGACACGCAGTTGAACTAAGAGTGTATGCAGAAGACCCCTTTAATGATTTTTTGCCCAGTATTGGCACACTAGAAACATACCAACGCCCCCATGGTCCTGGAATACGGTTGGACGATGGTTTTGAGGAAGGCATGACCATCCCAATTTACTATGACCCTATGCTGTCCAAATTGATTGCATATGGAAAAGATCGCCAAGAAGCCATACAGCGTATGCTTCAGGCTATAGCTAACTACAAGATAGCAGGTCTGGAGACAACACTGCCATTTGGTAAATTTGTCTTTGAACACCCCGCCTTTACCTCTGGTAATTTTGACACCCACTTTGTAAAGAAACATTTTACTACCGAAGCCTTGCAAGTACAATATGAGCAGGAGCGAAAAATTGCCGCTTTGGTGGGACTTAAACTTTATTTGGAACACAAGGCACAACTAAAAATTCCCGATCGGGAAAAGTCTAGCTGGTCATTAAAAAGAACTAATAAATAAAAAATTTATAAAAATTTTTTATTTTACACACCCAGAACTGTCCAAAATGACAGTTCTGACCTCTCCCAAGGAGAGGTGAATAGAAAACCCCGACCCAAGGGTCTAAGAATTTTTAGATTAAGATCCATAATTATTATAAAGCCTATTATTTAATGAAGGAGAAAGTAAAAACAGTGGCGGAAAAAATTGCACTTTCCAAATTGGGAGGCGGAAAAAAACGGATGGATGCCCAACACGCCAAAGGTAAATTAACGGCCCGTGAACGAATTCATTTTTTATTAGACGAGGGCTCCTTCGAAGAAATGGGCGCTTTGGTTACCCATAGGACCACGGATTTTGGAATGGACAAACAGATTTTTTATGGTGATGGGGTGGTCACTGGATTTGGAACGATCCACGGACGGGAAGTGTGTGTTTTTGCTCAAGATTTTACGGTATTTGGAGGTTCTCTTTCCGAAACGAATGCCGAGAAAATTTGTAAAATAATGGATATGGCCATGAAAATTGGTGTTCCTATTATAGGACTTAACGATAGTGGAGGCGCAAGAATACAGGAGGGGGTTCGCTCTTTGGGCGGTTACGCTGATATTTTTCATAGAAATGTTATGGCATCTGGGGTAATCCCCCAAATATCCGCCATTATGGGGCCCTGTGCCGGAGGGGCAGTGTACTCCCCTGCTATGACTGACTTTACCCTAATGGTAGAAAATACCAGTTATATGTTTGTTACCGGCCCTAATGTGGTAAAGACTGTTACCAATGAGGAGGTAACTTCCGAAGAGCTGGGCGGGGCCATCACCCACGCTACCAAGTCTGGAGTCACCCATTTTACAGCTATGAACGACATGGAATGTATAGCCCAGATAAAACAATTAATCAGTTATTTCCCCCAAAATTGTGAAGATATACCAAGTTCGCTCCCCTATTCATTACAAACGGAAATCAGGGAGGATCTGGAAACCATTATTCCTGAAAACGCCAATCAGCCTTATGATATGCGACATGTCATCCAAGAATTAATAGATACGGACACTTTCTTTGAGGTACATAAACTTTATGCAGAAAATATTGTGGTAGGATTCGCCCGTTTGGCAGGCAAAAGTATCGGGATAGTTGCTAATCAGCCTATGAGTTTAGCTGGGGTGCTAGACGTGGACAGCTCCAAAAAAGCTGCCAGATTTACCCGCTTTTGTGATTGTTTTAATATTCCCTTATTAGTATTGGTAGATGTTCCTGGATTTCTACCCGGCACGGATCAAGAATGGAACGGTATTATTACTAATGGCGCCAAATTACTGTATGCCCTTAGTGAGGCCACTGTCCCCAAAATTACGGTCATTACCAGAAAAGCCTATGGTGGGGCCTATGATGTAATGAACTCTAAACACATTGGGGCCGACCTAAATTACGCTTGGCCCACTGCCGAAATTGCCGTAATGGGCGCCAAAGGGGCAAGCGAAATCATCTTTAGAAAGGAGATCATGGACGCCAAGGACCCAGAAAGCAAACTAAGGGAAAAGGAACAAGAATACGCAGAAAAGTTTGCCAATCCCTTTAGTGCAGCAGAAAGAGGATTTATAGATGAGGTTATCCTCCCCAAGGATACCCGTAGAAAATTAATTAAGGGGTTTTCAATATTGGAAAAAAAGGTAGTTAATCTGCCCAAGAAGAAGCATGGAAACATACCTTTGTAAAAGAACATTTTCCAAATAAAAAAAGCCTTGGCTATCAAAATATGAACAGTATAGAAGACTTAATAGAATTACTTAGCTTAGAACGTATAGGCGATACTACTTTTATCGGACAGAATTATCAGGCTCCATGGGGCAGGGTATTTGGAGGACAAGTGTTGGCACAATCCCTGCATGCGGCCTATCAAACGGTACCAGACAATAAGATTGCCCATTCCATGCACGCTTATTTTATTTTAGGGGGAGACCTTAGTATTCCCATAACCTACGAAGTGGAAAATATTAGGGACGGAGGTAGTTTTGCAACAAGACGAGTAGTGGCCAAACAAAATGGTAAGGCTATTTTTAATATGGCCGCTTCCTTTCAAGTAAAGGAAGAGGGAGTAGATCACCAGATTTCCATACCTAATGTAATAACCCCTAAAAAACTATTGAACAGTTTGGATCAGCTAGAGGAGATGGAGCAAATAGACCCCTATACCTATAAATTTATCCAACTTACACACCCCAAAATATTCGATTTTAAACCAGTGGAACGGCTTAGCGCCCTACTTACAAAAAATGGGCCGCCTTTTAACCATATGTGGATGCGTTCCGCAACACCAATAACGGCCAGCTTGCCGTTACAACATCAGTTGTTGGCCTATATGTCCGATTACAATATCCTTACTACCGCCTCCCTTCCCCACAGGGAACAGCTGAGAGCGGATAAAACATTTTATGCAAGTATTGACCATGCCATTTGGTTTCATCGCGATTTTAATATTGCCGACTGGCTTTTATATACTATGGATAGTCCAAGTGCCTCCAATGCCAGAGGTTTTTCTAGGGGAAGTATTTTCAACCGACAGGGAACACTAATTGCCTCGGTAGCCCAAGAAGGTTTGATGCGAAAAATGAAGTGAACTAAACACCTGTCGTTCAACGATTTGTAAAGGACTACGAGCCCTACCCAGATTCCACCTTGAAAAAAAAATGTTTATTCAAAGAAGTACTATGGCCATCCTATATAAGTAATCTGGGATTGCATTTTTAGCTTGACCCTCCATATAGTCCGTTTGTGGCCTATTACAGGAAAATTACACTTCCTTCCACCTGCCATAATACCGCTCACCCTTTAACCCTTTTTTCTCCTTTTCATCAACTTAATTTTTGTGTGGACCATGTTTAACCGTGATTTGTAATAAAGTGATATCTCATAAAGTTGATGACAAATTAATCAGTAAAGAAATCTATTCTGAGGGGTTTAAATAGCTGGGAATATCGTGGTCAGGAGTTATTTGAAAGCGTTCTGTTGGTTTAGTCTAAACATCACCGCCATAGTTCTTTACACTTTTAATTCTAGGATCAGTACCGGATTTGCGTTCGATTAAGAAAATAAAACCTCGAGGCATTGACATCGAATAATTTTTAAATTTAATTTATGAAAGGCATCCGGTATTTAAAGGAATTATTTTCGGGAAAAGGAAAGGAAATAAAAGGCACCATAACACTTAAGTTTTTCTTGACTTTAGTGTTATTCTGTTTTTTCATGGCGTTCTTATCGCTCTTGTTATACTTCTTTTAAAAAAAGATAGTGCCATTTATTAATTCTTTCAATAATCCTTACAAGAAACAATTTCTTTTTTGATGCCCTCATAAATTGGTCACACTTTTCTTCACATAAAAAAAATTACAATTACCCTAAATAAAGTCTATTTCAAAATGCGGTGTGGATTAATTCCATAATATTGGAAATATTCCATAATTTAGCATACCTTTTTTGGAATGCTATGAACAAAACAATACTCCATTTAGATTTGGATACTTTTTATGTATCCGTAGAGCGACTTCAGGACAGTAGGCTTAACAATAGGCCTATATTGGTTGGAGGCACCAGTGATAGAGGTGTTGTAGCTGCTTGTAGTTACGAGACCCGAGGCTTTGGGGTGCATTCCGGAATGCCCATGAAAATGGCCAAGGAACTTTGTCCAGAAGCGGTAATCATAAAAGGAAACGCAGGAAACTACAGCAAGCAATCGGATATTGTAACCGATATCATCAAGGAACAGGTACCCTTGTTCGAAAAATCCAGTATCGATGAATTTTATGCCGACCTTACGGGAATGGATCGTTTTTTTGGTGCCTACCAATACTCTTCGGAACTCCGCCATAAGATCATCAAAGAAACAGGGCTTCCTATTTCCTTTGGATTATCCGTAAACAAAGTGGTATCAAAAATAGCAACCGGTGAAGCCAAACCCAACAATCAATTAAAAATAGATTATGGGGATGAAAAACCGTTTTTAGCGCCCTTGTCTATACGGAAAATACCCATGGTAGGTGACAAGACCTACCAAACACTCCGCAATTTGGGACTGCGCCAAATAAAGACCATCCAAGAGATGCCTATGGATGTGATGCAACGGGTATTGGGAGCCAACGGCGGACTAATATGGAAACGCGCAAACGGGATGGACAATACCCCTGTAATTCCTTATTCGGAACGGAAATCTATTTCTACCGAACGTACCTTTGACAAAGACACCATAGATGTGATAAAACTCCGTGGCATTCTTATTGCCATGACGGAAAACCTGGCCTATCAACTCCGGAGAGGGGAAAAACTGACCGCCTGTATTTCTGTAAAGATCCGTTACTCGGATTTTAACACCTATTCCAAGCAATTAAAAATTCCATATACCAGTGCAGACCATATTCTGATCCCCCAGATTCTAGGTCTGTTCAATACGCTCTACAATAAAAGGCTATTGGTCCGTTTAATCGGTATCCGTTTCAGTCACTTAGTACATGGGAATTATCAGATCAACCTATTTGAAGATACCGAAGAAGCACTAAATCTATATGCCGCTTTAGATAAAATAAGGGAACGTTTTGGGGATAAAAGTGTTATAAGGGCATCCGGATTGGGCGCCAAGACCATAGGTAGAATGCAAAACCCCTTTAATGGGCAGCCCCCTGTGGTATTGGCACATAGGAAGCAGTAAATAGTATTGAGATGTGAGTATTGAGATATAAGTACGTCTCTTCTTAGCTTTTTTAACTTTTTAACTGGATAACAGCATAACTGGATAACTCCATCACATGGGTGAATAGAATTGAGATATGAGTATTGAAATGCGCTTTTTCACCTTGAAATACGCTACAAAGAAAAAACAAAAGCTCCTCCTTTAAGGATTATCCTATTTCCGGTACGTTTTCAAATTATCACATTACTTCATTAACCCATCTGTATATTTTCACATTGTTACATTGATCCATTGGTTTTATTCCTATTTCTGAATAACTTTGGGTAAAACCTAAAATATGGCAGTAGAAAATAAATTTGAAAATGCAATTGAGCGGTTTGACGCTGCCAATAAAGAAGATCCCAATACCGAACTATGGCAAGGCAAAACCTACCCAAAAGAGCTGCTGTACGCCATTAGGATGACAGATAAATTAAAGAGCTTTGCTCCAAATGCCTCCGAAGCTCTGCAATTAACGGCTCGCTCCCAGCATATTCAAAGATGGGAGATTCCGAGGGATACCTTCGAGATGGGGAGAAAAGGCTATCTTAAATGGCGACAGACCCTACAAAAATTTCATGTAGAAAAAGCTTCATTCATTTTAAAAGAGGTAGGGTATGAGCAGGAAATCATCGATCAAGTAGCCTTTTTGTTGCAAAAAAAACAATTGCAAAAAAATGTGGAAACCCAGACTCTGGAGGATGTAATCTGTTTGGTATTCCTAGAATACTATTTTGAGGATTTTTCAGCAAAACATCCAGAGGAAAAGCAATTGGATGTACTGCAAAAAACCTGGCGAAAAATGTCTCCTAAAGGACATGAAGCGGCACTACAACTCCCATTGTCCCATCAAGCGAAAAATACAATAACAAAAGCCATAAAAGGGTAATGCCAATCTTTAGGAATACGCTAAAAACAAGGTGATTATTTCTAAAGACCGGGTAATTCCAATATGTACTATATTTGTAAATCAGCCTATTTATTTGTAGTTAACCGCACTCTAGAAATATTTCTAATTTAATATCAATTATATATGAAGATCGTTATTTTGGATGGATACACCCTTAACCCCGGTGATTTAAGCTGGGAAGGTTTAGAAGCTTTGGGATCCCTGACCGTTTATGATAGAACTCCCTATGATTCCGCTAAAATTGTGGAAGCCATTGGCGATGCAACTATTGTCTTTACCAATAAGACCCCCTTGCCTAAAGAGGTGTTGGAGAAAGTGCCTGCCGTAAAATATATTGGCGTTTTGGCCACGGGATTCAATATAGTGGATATAGCTGCTGCAAAATCTCTGGGAATGAAAGTTACCAATGTACCAACCTACGGAACTACCGGGGTGGCACAAATGACTATGGCGCTATTGTTGGAAATGTGCCATCATGTTGGAGAACACAATCGTGCTGTAAAGGACGGACAATGGACCAACAGCAAGGATTTTTGTTTTTGGAATTACCCATTAATCGCATTGGAAGGCAAAACCATGGGAATTATTGGCTTTGGAAGTATCGGCCGTGCCACCGCAAAATTGGCCGAGGCTTTTGGTATGAAGATCCTTACTTCGGGAAGTCGAAAACGACCAGAACTTGAAAATAAAAATATTAAACAGGTAGAAATGGAGGAGCTTTTGAGTCAATCCGACGTAATAAGCCTTCACTGCCCCTTGACTCCCGAAACAGAAGGTATTATCAATACTGCCAACATTTCCAAAATGAAGGATGGCGTGATGTTGATAAACACCTCTCGCGGACCATTAATTGTGGAAGAGGACTTAAAAACGGCCTTGGACAGTGGGAAAATAGCGTTTGCGGCAGTGGATGTAGTCTCCCAAGAGCCGATTAACGCAGACAATCCTTTGCTCCAGGCAGAAAACTGCATTATTACCCCCCATATTGCATGGGCCCCGTTAGATTCTAGAAGAAATCTTATGAATTCTGCAGTAGAAAATTTGGAAGCATTTATTAAGGGTAGTCCTCAGAACGTAGTAAATTAAATATTTTTACTTGTTTTCTAAAAGAAGTTAAACACCTTCTCTTGACGCCAAGGGAGGGTGTTTTTATTTTACATTCCCAACTATCCTAGGGTTACAAACATTTGAAATGTATATACAAATAACGTAACTTAAATATTTTTCCAATAAATAAAATTTTCCATAAATATTTAACTGAGTCTTACCCAAATATCTTTTTTCATTTTCTTTGCTTGTCCAAAGAAAACGAAACAAAAGAAAAGACACCTTATCTAGATAAATTTTTTAGATCTGATCTAAAAACCGGTTCAAAAACTCCGCGCTTTTTAAGAAAAATAAAAAGCTGAATCTCGGAGCTTTTTAAACCTATTTTACAGATAAGGGATACTTAGCAAGTAACTTTCATCCTAGTTTATTTGGCCTACTTTATCCATTATTAGTAAATCAAATATTTTTCAAAAGTAGAATAATGTCACAAGGACAGTACCAGTTAATTACCCTAAATCTCGATTTTGAAATTAACCCTAATTTACCACTTTCTTTAGGTTAGGCTAGCACCCACACAACCTACCAACCTGTAAAACAATTTATTACATCAACTTCTAGGTCGTCGTTGGATAATAAACTTTGCCTCGCTAATTCTTAAACTCGTACTACAACCCCTATTCAAAATCGGGCCAATATTCCTTTATTTTTCTTCTTACAAAAGTCACGCTGCGTTCTAATTGGTCCATACCATCCACACCGTCTTCTATACTGATCCAACCATCGAATCCCACTCTTTTCAATTCTTTAAAAATGGCATCATAATCGTTCAATCCCTTTCCTATTTCCCCATGACTCAATCTTTTGGCATAACCTGTGGCCCCACCTTCTTCCTTGCGTAGATCTTCTATAGTCCCTTCTTTTAGGTAGCGATCACTGGCGTGCATGGTCACCACTCGGTCCGAAACGCGGTATAGTAGTTCCAACGGATCCTCACCAGCCAAAAAGGTATTACTAGGATCGTAGTTAACTCCAAAATTCGGATGATCTATACGCGATACCAAATCGCAAAAAACATCCATTTGCTGAGCAAACTCGGGATATTCCCAGAAATCGTCCTTATAATGGTTCTCCAGAATCAGGGTTATCCCAAGCTTTTCAGCATGGGGCAGACATTGCTTTATGCAGTCGGCAGCATAAGCAACCCCCTCTTCCATGGTTAATTCCGGTCTACGTTGGCCAGACAATACTCGACAATAAGACCCCCCTAAGGTATGGGTCATTTCTATCCAATGGATCTGTTTCTTTATTTCTGCTTCCCTAAAGGTGGCATCTGGATGGGTGAAATCTGGAGAGCAGCACAGCATTGGAATTACTTTCCCGTTACGTTCTACCTGTTCCCTGAAAATGGGCCAGTTGGATTGATCTTCCATTTCCAAGAACCCGGCATACCATTCCAATCCATCAATATCCAGCTTAACGGCCAGGTCGATCCATTGTGAAACCTTCATGGTTCCATCCTTACAAAGTTCTTGCATAAATGCTTTTGGGAATACAGCTAATTTTGGCAAAATAAAATGATTTTAATTATTATTACTAGAGATATTATTGCTTTTTATTATGGTCTCGACTGCGCTACCAGACAGATTTTGATACTGTTCACTGATCGCTTTTCACTGAACCCTCTCAATACTTACTCATATCTCAATACTCACTACTTAATACTTAATACTCGTATCTCAATACTAATTCTCAATACTCACTACTCATATCTCTATACTAACTACTTAATACTTTGTACTTTGTACTTAATACTTAATACTCCCCTCAATGCGACCCTTCCCAGCTTTTGGGCAGATTCCGTCCTATTACAGGAAATTGTTCCAAATCCATGACCTGTGCACTTACCGGCCCACATTCGTCCGAAAGCCAATACAGACAAGCGGTTGCAATTTCCTCCGGAGTAAAAATTCGGCCTGCAGGTGCAAAAATACTGGGGATATCCTTGTACCAATCGCTTTTCATTCCCTGCTGCTCCTTATTCAAAATTTCCTTTTCCGTAAGCACCCATCCAGGGTTGATCTGATTCACCCGTACTCCATATTCCCGAAACAGGCTATCTCCCAAATTTCTAGTCATGGTCATCAACGCTCCTTTAGAAATACTATAGCCCAATAAATTAGGTTCCCCTCCCCAAGCGTTAATAGAGCCAATATTCAGCACACATCCGTGCACTTTGGATAAGTGGGGCAAAGCAGCCTGAATAATGCTTAATGGAGCAATGGTATTCACCGCAAACATTCGCTCCAAAAGAGGAATGTCTGTAGTATTTATATTAGAAGACCCAATAAACGCGGCATTATTAACCACTGCGTCCAGCTTGCCATAGGTTCTAAGGGTTTCTGCTACCAATTTCTGCGGAGCTTGGGGATTGGTAATATCTATGGTGAATGCGCTGGCGTTTTCCGCTCCCAGTTCTTCCACAAGGCTCTTTCCGCGATCTTCCTCTAGACCGTTTACCATCACCTTGGCACCTTCTGCTACACAGCGTCTTGCTATAGCGCGACCAATACCTGTGTAACCACCTGTTATCAATATAATTTTAGAACTTAATCTCATTTAATTAGGTCTTAAAACACTTTTAACTACTTTACCACTATGCATTTGTTCAAATGCCTCTCTCCAATCGCTCATTTCCCAGACTCCACCAATTATAGGTTTAACATCCAGTTGGCCTGAGGCCAAAAGCGAGAGTACTTTTTCCCAAATAGGCCAATTATGGCTAAAACTTCCCTGAAGCGTCACATTTTTCTGTACTAGGGGATCCAAGGAAAAGTTTAAAGGTTGTGGCCCCCACCCTACTTTGGTAATATGACCATTAGGCCTAACCAATTCTAAGGCAATTTTTAAAGTAGCACTTGCCCCTGCAGCGTCAATTATACAGTCGGCTCCCAAACCATCTTTTTTATGGGCCCATTCCGTTGCGTCCCCAACAATGCCTTCACAACCATATTGTTTGGCAATTTCCAACCTTCCTCGATCGGATTCCAATCCTATTAAAGCTACTTCTGCACCGCATAACCGGGCCATAGCAGCACATAGGATACCAATGGTCCCTGGACCCAAGACAATTACCCGGTCCCCAGGCTTAATAGGGGAATTCACTACTACCGCATTATAGGCCACGGAACAGGGTTCTGTAAGACAAGCTTGTTCAAAGGGAAGGTGATCTGGTACTTTGTGAAGACAACGCGCAGGCACCTTTACAAAGCGCGTCATAGCCCCATTTACTCCATATCCAAACCCTTTTCTAGTGGGATCTAAGTTATAAAGCCCTTGTTTGCTCATCGGGTTATTAAGGTCTATAACTGCTGCGGTCTCGCTAACTACCCTATCTCCTTCTTTCCAATCCTTTACCCTACTGCCTAGTTCTACAATATGTCCCCCAAATTCATGACCCAACACTACGGGATAATTTACGGGCCAACTATGATCTGCCGTCCATTGATGCAAATCGCTACCACAAACTCCTACGTTGGCCACTTCCAACAGCACATCTTCTTCTCCAATTTCTGGTCTGGCGACTTCCCTTATTTCTACACTGCCCTTTTCAGGGGCATAGTTTACAACTCCAATCGACTTCATAATGGTTTTTTTTTAAAATTTGGTTAATGGTTATATTTTAATGTTCGTCCTACTTCGATTTCTTCCCAAACAATACCTTAGCGGTTTCAACTATGGATAGTTACAAAGCAGACCTCTATTTATTAGTTATTTTGAGACATTCCCATAGGCATGGATTCTCTCGCATATTAATCGCAATGAACTTTCCAGATCTCCATCGGCTGTTTTAAAAGAGTCGGCATCAATAGTCAACGGGGCTCCTAAAACCACCATGGGTGCGCCGTATTCTGGACAACGTATCGCCTGCTCTAAACTAAGTCCGCCTACCGCTTGCACCGGAATATTTACTGCATTTACCACCTCTCTTAATTGATCTAATGGACTGGGCATTTTTAATCCTTGTGCGGCAATTCCTCTGCGTTCATCATATCCAATATGGTGAATAACATAATCGCACCCCAAATCTTCCAGCAATCTTGCACCTTGAATCATGTCTGGACACCCCAGGTTGTCCCCCATTACTTTTACGCCATAATCTTTACCAGCCTGTACTACAACCTTGATGGTCTCTATATGCGCCCTAGCCATAACTACAACATGTGTAGCACCAGCCTTAGCCATCATTTCCGCTTCCAAATAACCTCCGTCCATAGTTTTTAGATCGGCTACAATCGGAATACCCGGAAAGGCTTCCCTTAATTTTCTAACTCCGTGAAGGCCTTCGGCCAAAATAAGTGGAGTGCCCGCCTCCAGCCAATCCACTCCGGCCCTTAATGCCATGGCGGCAGTTTCTAAAGCTTCATCGATATTGGTAAGGTCTAGGGAAATTTGTACAATGGGTTTCATGCTGGTTTTATAATTGGTTACTATAGATTATTATTTTTTAAATCTCAGTTCCTTTCTACTTTCTAATTGTTATCACCAAAAAAATATTGATAGCATCAATATTATGTGCCAATTTAAACGCTCTACTTTGTAAAGCCATTATTAGAACTATAGGAACTTTGTTGGTCATAAAGGTAATTGATCAAAGTATACATATATGATCAATTATATAGTCAATATTACCCTTTTTAGACCCTATTCTTCAAAAATAATGGCGGCTTATGTTGATTTTCGGAATCTCGTTCATTTTTTAATTTCCCCATAAACAGGAGTTACAAATTTCCCGTTCAGAAAGGGTAATGGGTCAAGCTGACTTTGTAAGATCAATCCTTTTGAATTAGAGGTTAACAAATGATAAGCAGCTTGTATCATAGGTACTGCGGTGGTTGTCTGTATTGCTTTTAGTGTATGTTTCCCTATTTTTTGAGGGTAGATTTTATTGGCTATTTCCTTTCTTCTAAGAGTTCCTTTAGCATCTTTCCCTTCTACTGCGGCATAGAGTACAATTTGATCGTCCTCCATATGTGGAATTACAGCACCCATTATCCGTTGTAAGGCCCCTATAGTATCATCGTCCTTTTCCATTCCTTTAATCTGTTGGTCTACCCACGCATAATGGCCCGGATGTCTCAAGGTTTTATAATCTAAGCTCCCCACCTTTCCTTCCAAGGCATGGGGCAGATCGGCTGCACCACCGGAAGTTAGGTCTTCCTCATAGGCAATTCCGTCTATAATAATGGTGGCCCTTTCCGATAGGGATGGACGCTGTTTTATTTTATAATTCCGCAATGTTTCGGCATCTTTAATATATTCTGTAGCCACGCCAACCGGACTCCAGGTAAAGCCATAATAATGTGGTGCTACGGCATGGTGCGTTAAGGCACCTACCTTAAACTCTAAGGAACCGACCTTATCTACGCCGTTTTCCTTACAAAATTCCAAAAACAGATGATGCGCCAATAAATCGATATACCCTGGTGCCAAACCAGATTGAAGAACAAAACCAGTTTCAGCATCCTTGGCCAATGCCATAATCTCCTTGGTTTCAGCCACGTATTCCGTTAGGTTAACGTAATGAAGGCCATACTCTTTGGCATAACCCGCCATTCTAGGGGCCAAACTCCCCGGCAGACAATCGAGCAAAATATCTGCCTGACTAAAAACCGACGCCATCTCACTAGTCGTATCATTTTCTGAAAGAAGGAAGGCCTTCACCTCGCAGGATTTCGTGACCCCATCTTTAATCCATTGGGCAACCCCTTGCGCTTTGTCCAAGGTTCGGTTTCCAATAAAAAGCTGTGGAGAATCTTCACCCCACTCCGCTATAATAAGTGCAACGGCACTAGCAATCCCACCAGCGCCAGCAATAACTATTTTGTGTCCCATTTTAGTTGATGTTTAGTATAGAAAGATACCAATTTTATTTTGGGCGTTCCCCTATCGGGGCGCTCTTTCCGCTTAATCTTTTTTGACTATGGTTTAGCAAGGTTATGGCTTACCTTTTTTGTGATCATCAACTAGACCTACAAGGTTTGAAAAACCTCGCAGGTCTTAGGATAATTATGAAACTCAAGCCAAAAAAGGATATCGCTGCAATAGCTAACGCAAAAATCAGTAGTGAGTACAAAGTATTGAGTAGTGAGATGGGGTCAGTAATCGGTGATCAGTAACCAGTTCTCGATACAAAATTCCTCCGGAATTTCACGAACTGACGGCTACATTTTTCTCTCCATAACTTCATAACCTTATAACTTCGTAACTAAAATACAACTACACCATAAATTTAGGTTACTCTCCAGATAGGTATCGGGACGTTGCGAAAAGCAACTCATATCGAAATGACTTTTTACAACTAACAATAACCAATTAGCAATAAACAGTTGTGTAGGCCCTGGATTAACTAAGGGATGAATAAAATCTACAAAGTGGGTTTAGTCAAAAACAATAGCTGAATGTTATGCTAATACCACCAATCCTCCGCTAGCGCGAGCAATTTGCTCGTGCCAGCAAGAGGATGGAGATATAGCTTACGTAGGATATGAACGTAACGCTTGCCCGACAGCATAGGCGGGCACGTACCAACTAGGGAATCAAATTCTGGTCCGTCTTTAACCCTGTCCCCATTGATATGTAACGCCCAATCCAAACCAACGCGTGGGCATAGGAACGGCACCCGCTTCTTTGTACGTGGCATTGAATAGGTTAGTTATCTCGGTGTATAAAAGGAAGTTTTGAACTTTGTAATTTAAGCGAACATCGGCTACGTTATAGGCATTGGCAAGTTCTCGCTGTAACCATCTGTTTTTAATTTGAAATGAAAAGTCGTTGATACTATAATGAACACCTGCCACTAACTGATGCTTCAAAGACTCTAAAATATATTTCGATTGGATTTCCGTTGAAGTCTCAACGGAAGGGCGCAAATAATTATAGCTCACCTGATATCCAAAGGATTGCTTCCCTGCCAATTCAAAATCCTGCTGCATTCTTCCGTAAATGCCGTGCATTGTATTTTTTCCCAAATTAATTGGAGAATAAGGTGTTGAGGGATCCTCTCTAACCCAATCGATAAATTCAGAAATCTGGCGATAAAAATAACCGGTTTTCAACTGTAGGTTTCCATTTTGGTACTGAATATTTCCCTCATAGTTCCATGCGTTTTCGGGTTGAAGCAAGGCATTTCCAATATTTCCAGGTCGCTGATCAAGGTATAAGTCCGTGAACGAAGGGATGCGCTGCCCAGAACCGATACTCGCAGCTATTTTCCAGTGATGATTGATACGGTAAGCCAAATCTAACCCTGGATACATCTGATAGCCAAAATCCGTGTTATAGTTGCCATATAGACCGATAGTTCCTCTTAGTTTTTCACTTAGAAAGCTTTTTAATTCTGCATATACACCGTGATTATCGCGCTCATGTTCACCAATATTTGAACTGTTAATTTTTTCTAATCGGGACTCCCAACCAAAACCAAAAGTTCCTATTCCTGTTTTAAGGCTACTATTCAATTCAAGCATCAACGCGTTGGTATAGTGTATAGACCGTCCTCTACTTATATCCTCTTTAAAATAACGGTAGTCATCTTCCCCATAGCGATCACTGATTCTAGGAGAAAGAGTAAAATCACCCCAAGTATGCTTAGAGGACAGACTAAAAACAGATGACTTTACATGTTCTTCCGAATTAATATCACCTGGAGCAGCATAAAACCCGTTGGCACCAAAGTGGCTTTGAGCGTAGCCTGCCATTGCCTGAATGCTGTTATTTGAATTAAAATCATAATTTCCGCTATAAAAAAGACGCGTATTTTTTGAGGCCGAATTGTAGCGCTGTCCGTTAGAGTTGCTTTGGGCCAATGAAAAAAGCTGACTCTGGGTATCAGATCCGTAAACTCCTGTAACCTCAGCTGCTCCGCCTCCGTAAATTCCTCCACCGTCACCGTCATCCTTGCCTTTAAAAGAACTTCCGGCCCTTATATCTACAGATACAGTTGAGAGTTTGCTCTTTTTGGTAACAATATTAATAGCTCCAGTAAGGGCATTGATCCCATAAACCCGAGCTGCAGCACCTCTAATGACTTCAATATGATCTATAGCACTCAAAGGAACTGGAATATTCATCATGTTGTGGGCAGTTTGAGAGTCTAACATTTTTACCCCATTAATCAGCACCAAAGTTTGCTCTGAAGTTCCACCATCAATAGAAATATCAGTCTGTGTTCCAAACGGACCACGCTGCCGAATGTCCACACCACTTATAAAAGATAAAACCTCGTTGAGTGATTTCGCAGGAAGGGCCTGAATTTGTTTCTGGGTAATGACCTGAATATCTCGTGTGGACTCACTAAAAGGAGTTTGCAATCGGTTTCCTTGAATAATAACTTCATCCAACTCGTTAATTTCCAGGTCTGGATCGGGAAGCGTATTATTTTGTTGCGAGAAGCTAGGTATGGCAGCTAATAGAATTAATGTCGCTAATAGTTTTTTCATAAATTATTCTTTAACCGTAGTATTTAAAATTGATGGCAAAGATTTGGATTAAAATAGTATTTTTGGTAGTCCGAAATGTAAATAATGAGTAGTCCGGTTATAGTTCCTTTTAATTCCTTCATAAAAATAGATCGCCGCAAAAAAGAGGCGATCTATATGCAAATTGTTTATCAGTTTATTAATGCCGTAAAAAGTAACCTTTTAGAAGATGATAACCGACTTCCTGGCAGTAGGAAAATTTCCGAAGAGCTTCAAGTACACAGAAAGACAATTGTAGCCGCTTTGTCAGAACTACAAGAACAAGGGTGGATAGAAACGCTACCAAACATTGGCTCTATCGTTAGAAATCCTGAGCTTTCCCCCACTCAATCCAAAAATTCCAAAGCTTTTCAGCATCCTCCAGAAAAGGCTGCGTTTCATTTCAAAAAGGATTTTATATTAGATACACCGATAGAAAAAAAACAAGAAAAATTATTTTTCACTGATGGCACACCAGATTATCGCATTATTAAATCGGAGGAACTAGTTCGTTTTTACACTTCGGTAATTCGAAGAAAAAAACAATCAGGTCCTTTCTTAAATACCATTGATGACAGTCTGTTATTTAGGGACCAACTCAGTTATTATCTAAATTTAACCCGAGGCTTTCATCTTTCTAGGGATTTTTTGCTGCCCGTAGCTGGATTGGAGCAGGTTCATTCCATTTTATCGCGTTTACTGATCAATACAGGCGATATTGTTTTGGTTGAAGAGCTCAGTTACTTTTTACCCAATATGATTTATAATCAAGCGGGTGCCAAAATGAAAACAATTCCGGTGGATGCGGACGGAATGAACATTGATTATATTCAAAACCATTATAAACCCGGCGAGATACGATTGGTTTACATCAACAGCACATGCCAATATCCCACCACCGTTCGTCTTTCCAAAAGGCGGAAAAAGCAATTGCTAGATTTGGCAGAAGCATACAATTTCATTGTAATTGAAGATGATAGTGATTTTGAATTTTCTATGATAAAAAACAAAAAAGAATCTCTATTTAGAATAAACGGCGGCAATCGCATCATTTATGTTGGCACTTTCGGACGGTTTTTAAATCCAGGTTTTCAAATGAATTTTTTAATAGCTCCGAAAGACCTTTTGCAGGAAGCAGCAAAATATCTGAATATCTTTGGTAAACCAGATACAATGATGGAAAAAGCTTTGAGAGAGCTCATTCACCAAGGAGACATTCATCGATACCAAAGAAAGTCCAAAAAAGTAATCGCTGAGCGGAAAGAAATGTTTGCCGAACTACTCAACACGCATTTTAATAACAACATTCTATTTAATATACCGCAAGCTGGTTTAGCTTTTTGGATTCGGTTTAATACCTCATTTTCCTTGACGCAATTGCAAAAAAATGCAGGAGAAAAAGGACTCTTTATTCCAAGTGTTTGCCTCTATCAAAATCGATCGATAACCGCTCTAAGACTGGGATTTGCACATTTTAATCAGCAGGAAATGGAAGAAGCCGTGAAAGTGCTAGATGAGGCTTATTGGGAAGTGGTTGAGTAGCTATTAGTTAGGCATACAAAAAGTCTATAATTCAACAAGCTATATTACTTAAAACGAAATAACTTCCTAGATTAAGTTAATAGACCCCATAACACATTACGGTATACGTATGTGTTCGTTCCATAACAGCACTGACAAACACGCCTTGCCAACGGGCCAATGGAAGGGGCCAAATATGTAAGCATTTATACCAATTCTGGCAACCATTTAACGGAGCAGTCTTTGGCCCAGTTAGAAGAAAAATTACCAGATTATTTCTTACGGGTTCATAGAAGTATAATCATTAACACCAATTACGTAGAAAATGCACAGAAATACTTTAACAGCAGGTATATCATCACCTTAAAAACCAAAACAAAATCGTCCATAACCACGGGTAGAAGCTATATCTCGCAAGTTAAAAGCTGGTTGAATGTGTAGTTAAAAAGGTTCGGTTCAGTTAGCAGTATTCAGTGGCCAGTTTTATTCAATTATCAATTAGATTTGAGTGGTAAGATAAGACTGTTGAAACTCTCACTCAATCGGGTAAAAAAGTATTTACAAATTCTTTTAGGTTTCTACACTTGGTGGCTGAACTTGCCTACTGATAGGCTTGGGCGGTCGAAGCCCCAATCCCAAATAATTACTAGAGATAAGCATTGGCGATAAGCAATCGGTCGACTCCAATTAGGGAAGTTAAAGTTTTAATGAACGATAGTGAAGAGAACTCGCACAAGTGGTTAACTCAAAAATCACAAGTGAGTAATGAGTAAGCAGCGTACAAATCTCAATACCCACTACAAAAACATCACTACTATAATCTCATTTCTTTTGGTTAATTTAGATTCCCTAAATTACATCAAATTAAAAAGAACCGTTTTAACCAATTGATTACTTGGAAGGCTTCCAAATTATCGACCAAGAAATGACCAAATAGAATACATGAAATACATTGTTTGTGAAGAACCCGGTAACTTTCAACTAAAAGAGAAAGAATCACCAATAAGAAAGCCTGGAGAGGCCCTATTAAAAATAAACAAAGTAGGGATTTGTGGTACTGATTTACACGCCTATAGTGGTAACCAAGCCTTTTTTACCTATCCTAGAATCCTGGGGCATGAACTGGCTACTGAAGTCCTGGAAATAGAGGACAATGAGAAGGGCATAAAGGTTGGCGACAAAGTGGTGGTAATGCCCTATCTTAGTTGTGGCCATTGTATTGCTTGTAGAAACGGGAAAACCAACTGCTGTACCCAAATCCAGGTTCTGGGGATTCATACTGATGGAGGAATGCAAGAGCAAATCTCAGTTCCTATATCCATTTTACTGCCCGCCAATAATTTATCCGACAATCAGATGGCTATTGTAGAACCTTTGGCCATTGGTGCTCATGCTATTAAGAGGGCTCAACTATCAAAAGGGGAAACCATTGTGGTAGTGGGATGTGGTCCCATAGGAATAGGAATTATGAAATTGGCACAGCTAGAAGGTGCCAAAGTAATTGCGGTGGACATGAATGAGGAGCGACTCCAATATGCCAAGGAAAAAATAGGGGTCGATTATATTGTGAATGCCAATAACAATTCCATAAAACTGATCTCTGAAATTACAAAGGGCGAACTGGCTACCGTAGTCTTTGATGCCACTGGCCATAAAGGAGCCTTGGAAATGGGGCCCTCCTATATGGCACATGGAGGACGGTATGTGTTAGTGGGACTCTCCAAAGGTGAGCTCACCTTTAAACATCCTGAAATTCACGCTAAAGAAACCACCATACTTTGTAGTAGAAATGCCTCGGTGGCCGATTTTGAATACGTAATCTCCATTATAGACCAATTCCCTACCGATTCCTTCATTACCCACAGTGTACATTTTTCAGAAATGAAAGAGCACTTTAACAAATGGCTAGATCCTGCCACAGGAGTTATCAAAGCAACAGTCGAATTTTGAAATTAACCACTATGTCCATAAAATTTCTACAAATACATCCAGAAGACAATATCTTTGTCGCGTTACAAGAGTTGCCGCAGGGTTACCCAATTACTTTTAATGGCGATACTTTTCCGCTAACCTCCAAAATCTCTGCCAAACATAAATTCGCGCAAAAGGATTTTAAACCTGAGGACCCCATTTTAATGTATGGGAATTTAATTGGAAAAGCTACCAAGTCCATCGAAAAAGGGGAAACCATCACCATAGAAAATGTGGTACATGCCTCTTCCGACTATAGCGTAGGAAAACAACAATCAGATTGGATTGCTCCCGATATCAGCAAATGGAAAGACCGCACTTTTAACGGCTACCACCGCGCTGATGGCAGTGTAGGTACGGCCAACCATTGGTTGGTAATTCCCATGGTGTTTTGCGAGAACAGAAACGTAAATGTATTGCGGGAAGCCTTATTGAATGCACTGGGCTATAGCACCGCCAAAGAGTATATGGTAGATGCAGAAGTCCTAGTTTCCAAATACAAGGCAGGCGCCAGCAAGGAAGAACTAATGGCCGCTTCAATTATTAAAACCCCTGAAGACATTATAGAAAACCGCACCTTTCCCAATGTAGACGGAATAAAATTTTTAACCCATGACGGGGGATGTGGTTGTGACCGTGGCGATTCGGATACCCTTTGCAACTTATTGGCAGGTTATATTACCAATCCGAACGTGGCGGGGGCTACCATTCTTAGTTTGGGATGCCAAAACGCACAGGTGAAAATTCTAACCGATGCCATTGCAAAACGCGACCCCAACTTTTCCAAACCCCTGAAAGTACTGGAACAACAAAAAAGTAAAAGCGAACGCCACTTTATTGAGGATGCCGTGAAACAGACCTTTTTAGGACTTATAGAAGCGGATAAGGTAAAGCGCCAACCCGCTCCTTTAAGTGAGTTGGTCCTAGGATTGGAATGTGGAGGTTCGGATGGATTTTCTGGTATCTCCGCCAATCCCGCCCTTGGTTATACGTCGGATCTTTTAGTAGCTCTAGGTGGCGCTACAGTTCTTTCCGAATTTCCGGAATTGAACGGGGTGGAACAAGAACTTATCAATCGATGTGAAACAGCAGAAAATGCGGATAAATTCGCCACGCTCATGCGTGCCTATTCAGACAGGGCTGTGGCCCTAGGCTCCGGGTTTGAAAATAATCCATCTCCTGGAAATATTAAGGACGGACTCATTACAGACGCCATGAAATCGGCCGGAGCTGCCAAAAAGGGGGGTACTTCCCTTGTCAAGGATGTTTTGGAATACACAGAACCGGTCACCCAAAAAGGTTTAAATCTCCTTTGTACCCCTGGGAACGATGTGGAAAGTACTACCGGGTTGGCAGGTTCAGGCTGCAATGTCATCGCCTTTACCACCGGCTTGGGCACCCCCACTGGAAACCCAGTCACCCCTACCATTAAAATATCTAGTAACAACACTTTAAGTGAACGCATGAAAGATATCATCGATTTTAATGCTGGAACCATTATTACAGGGGAAGAGACCATCCAATCTAAAGGAGAAGAATTACTGGAATATATTATAGAAGTCGCCAGTGGTAACATTGTCCCGGCCGCAGTGCGATTGGACCAAAACGATTTTATTCCATGGAAACGGGGAATTTCTTTGTGAAATTCAGGAAACTTTTGGTGGCTGAGCGTAGCCGAAGTCACACCTAATTTGTGAATAAAACCCAAGTAAGCAGTGGCAGTTCTCAGTAGTCAAAATAAAAAAATCCCTTGCAATTAACAATGGGATAGATGTGAGTATTGAGAATTAGTATTGAGATATGAGTAGTGAGTATTGAGATTTTTTGTTTTTAATCCTTTGCCTATGCCTACTAATAAAACCTGTCGACTCTAATAAGGGAAGTTCACATTATCATATTAACCCATTTCCAAATCAATAAATTGCTACATTGGTACATTGATCCATTTCCAAATTAGCTAATTTTTAAATCAACAAATTAATAACCAACCAATGCAGAAACTGAATAAAAACACCATTACAAACCCAACCGCTCCCCTACCCACTAAAATACTTCAGTTTGGAGGCGGAAATTTTCTTAGGGCCTTTGTAGACTGGATGGTACAGATCCTAAACGAGAAGGCGGATTTTAACGCAGGTATAGCCATTGTTAAGCCAACTGAATACGGAGATTATCAAAATTTAAAGGATCAGGACGGACTCTTCACAGTGATTTTGGACGGCATCAAGAACGGACAACAGATACAGGAAATAAAACGGGTAGATTGTATCAATTCCATCATCAACCCCTACACCGAATGGGAACGCTATTTGGAACTTTCCAAAGATCCCAATCTGCGGTTTGTAATTTCCAATACCACCGAAGCCGGTATAAAATTTAATTCCGAAGACGGTTTTAATACTACTCCTCCCAAAGAATTCCCTGCGAAACTGACTCTGTTTCTATACCAACGATTCCAGTTTTTTAATCAAGATCCATCCAAAGGAATGATTCTATTGCCTTGCGAGCTAATCGAAAATAATGGATTGGCACTTCAAAAAGCAGTACTGGAATATGCCAAGCATTGGAGGTTGGAGTCTGAATTTACCTCTTGGATCCTAACTGCCAATCATTTTTGCAGCAGCTTGGTAGATAGAATCGTATCGGGGTATCCTAAAGAGCGTGCCAAGGACATTGAAGCAAAATTGGGATACAGGGATCCCATGATGGTGGCCGGGGAATACTACCACAGTTGGGTAATTCAGGCCTCTGGCTCAGTCCATAAGGAACTTCCATTTGATCAGACTGACCTTAATGTGCAGTTTGTAGATGACCTAGTCCCCTACCGTGACATGAAAGTGCGAATTTTAAACGGTGCCCATACCGCCCTCGTACCAACAGCTTATTTAGCAGGAACCAGATTGGTAGATGAAGCCTTGGAACAACCTGAAATTAGCCGTTTTATAAACGAGCTCTTGATGGAAGAGACCATCCTTACATTAAACTTCCCACAGGAAGTAAAACAACAGTTTGTTGCCGATGTGTTAGATCGATTTAGAAATCCATTACTAAAACATCAACTGATCAGTATAGCGCTTAATAGCACCTCCAAATTTGTTGCCCGTTTGTTGCCCACCCTCAAAGATTACCTAGCCTTGGAGAACACATTACCTAAAAGGATTGTCTTTGGATTGGCTGCCCTACTCTATTTTTACAGAGGGAACTATAATGGGGAGAGAATCGATTTAAAAGACGACCCAACTGTACTCTCCTTTTTTAAGGAAAGCTGGGATCAGTATGATCAAGAAAAAACCTCTCTTGAAGATACCATCAACCAAATTCTGGCAAATACGGGTATCTGGGGCGAAAATTTAAACGAGATTCCGAGCCTGACCAAAATGCTCGTTAACAATGTAACGTCCATAAAAAAACAAGGTGTCTTGGGTAGCTTAAGGTTTAGTAGTGAGTAGTTTTCAGTATGCAGGAATCGGTGAACAGCTGTTTCAATAAACAATAAAATAGATATGAGTACAAAGTATTGAGTAGTGAGAATTAGTATTGAGATGTGAGTAGTGAGTATTGAGATGCTTACATGGGCCTGCCAAAGATTACAAACTTTAGATAACCTAAATTTGTGTGATTTTATGGAAATCAGAACTTATAAGATGAAGGTTTGCATTTAATAACCTTCACTGTAATGCCACAAAAGTCCTTACCCCCTGCCCTAAAGGGTGGACTTTTTCTTGCATAATACGATGATGAATTTTCGCTCCCTTTAGGGTCGGGGTTAACGAAAATTCGGCGTAATTTAACGATCATTTTCATGATAATTGGAGTACGTGTTGATTATTAGCCATGATTAATGTTACTTGATAATCAGAACGTTGAGAAAAGAGTTAGATGATAATAGGGAGATTTTTTGCTTTCGCCAACTAATGATAACTATCAACTCTAGTAAGAGAAGTTCACATTTCCAAATTAGCTAATTTACAATTCCCCAAATTAACTCTATTGCTACATTTTCACATTAAAGAAGTGATACATTAATACCTACCCCGTCATTTAGTGATCCGACAGAAGAAGGATTTTGTCGAGAAGGACTCGAACCAACGATATCAAAAAGCACCAACACCCTCATTGAACATTGCCCAATATGTGGCAGTGATCCAACAAAATCTCCCACATAAAGAATCAATCCTTTAACTTTGGGTCTAAAACCTGAAGCAAATCCCTAATGTATCTAAACTGCCATACCTACTACAGCCTGCGTTTTGGAACTATTTCCGAAACGGATCTTTTGGAATTGGCGCAAGATATGCAGGTGACGCAACTGGCACTAACCGATATCAACAACACCTCGGGCTGCCTAAATTTTGTGAGGAAGGCTCAGGAAGTTAATATTAAGCCCATTTTGGGAATAGATTTCAGGAATGGAGTGGATGAATGCTTTGTAGCCCTAGCCAAAAATAACGAGGGGTACCGTGAATTGAACTGTTTCCTCTCCCAACATCTTCACGAAGAAAAGGAAATTCCGCCAATAGCCCCGCCTTTTAAAGAGGCCTATATAATTTATCCTTTTCAAAAAGTACTACTCAATGAGCAACACACTTTTTTGGAGCATGAGTATATCGGTATTTCTATTGCAGCTCTTAGACGACTGCCCTTTACCAAGCTTGTAGAACTCAAAGATAAGTTAGTAGTACAGCAAGCTGTTACTTTCCGTAACAAGCGCGACTTTAATGCGCACCGTTTACTGCGCGCCATAGATAACAATGTATTGTTGAGCAAATTGCCGAAAACCGAGGAATCTGATCCCGAGGAAAAGATGATTCCCTTACAGGAATTGACCTCAGCTTTTTCGGAATATACCTTTATCCTGGAAAATACAGAGCGTATCATGAATTCCTGCTCCGTATTCTTCGACTTCTCTGAAAACCGAAAGCCCCAAAACTTAAAAACCTATTTGGGAAATACCGCTGAAGACGAAGCGCTATTAGAAAAACTATGTGAAGAAGGCCTGCCATATAGGTACCTAAAAACCGATACGGTAATATTGGAACGACTCCAGAAAGAAATGGATCTCATAAAAAAAATGGGGTTTGTCTCCTATTTCCTTATCAATTGGGATATTGTTTCCCATGCCCGAAAACAAGGATTTTTTTATGTAGGACGTGGTAGCGGAGCCAATAGTATAGTAGCCTATCTTCTCCGAATTACTGATGTTGACCCCATTGAACTGGACCTGTATTTTGAACGGTTTATTAATCTTTATCGGGTAAATCCACCCGACTTTGATATCGATTTTTCATGGAAAGATAGAGAAGCGATGACCCAGTATATCTTTGATCGTTTTCCCCATGTTTCCCTCTTAGGCACTTATGTTACCTTTCAGGAGAAAGGAGCTGTACGGGAACTGGGAAAAGTGTTTGGACTCCCCAAAGAGGAGATAGATGTGCTGTGTAATAAGGATTATCAAGTTTCCCAATTGGACGATATTTCCAAATTAGTGCTTAAATACAGTCAATTTATAAAAGGAATGCCCAATTATCTCAGCATTCATGCAGGTGGTATTCTTATTACTGAAAAATCTATCGAATACTTCTCAGCTACCCACCTACCCCCAAAAGGCTATCCCACTACGCAGTTCGATATGGTAATTGCCGAAGATGTAGGGCTATTTAAGTTTGATATCCTTTCCCAACGGGGATTGGCAAAAATTGCAGAGACCTTAGAGATTATCGCCTATAACCAACCCAAGGAAATCAGGACCTTAGACATTCACGATATTGGAAAATTTAAAACAGATCCTCAAATAAATTCTATCCTAAAAAGTGCACAGTGTATGGGCTGTTTTTATATAGAATCCCCCGCCATGCGGATGCTATTAAAAAAATTGGAGGTAGATACCTATTTAGGCTTGGTGGCAGCAAGTTCTATAATACGTCCTGGAGTAGCCAAAAGTGGGATGATGCGCGAATATATTTTACGACATAGGGATCCGGAACGGGCCACGAAAAATGCACACCCCGTTATGTTGTCCATTATGCCAGAAACCTATGGGGTCATGGTATACCAAGAAGATGTGATAAAAGTAGCCCATTACTTTGCCGATCTAACACTGGGAGAGGCGGATGTGCTTAGACGAGGAATGAGCGGTAAATTCCGATCTAGGGAAGAGTTTCAAAAGGTAAAGGACAAATTTGTGGACAATTGTCGAAAAAAAGGAATTGATGAAACCCTTATTCTTGAAATCTGGAACCAAGTAGCCAGTTTTGCCGGTTATGCCTTTGCCAAAGGACATTCTGCATCCTATGCCGTAGAAAGCTATCAAACCTTATTTCTAAAGGCCTACTACCCATTGGAATATATGGTAGCGGTACTCAATAATGGAGGTGGTTTCTACAGTGCAGAATTCTACATACACGAAGCCAGAATGCTTGGCGCAAACGTGCACTCTCTCTGTATCAACAACAGTTTTATGGTCAACCATATATACGGAAAAGAGCTGTATTTGGGATTGATGTACCTAAGGGAACTGGAAGAAAAAGTTGCAGGTCGCATCCTAATAGAAAGACTGAACAAGGGTGCTTTTTTATCGATGACAGATTTTATGGACAGAGTCCCAATTTCCATTGATCAATTGAGTATTTTGATTCGGATAGATGCTTTCCGATTTACGGGTGTAAATAAGCACGAACTCCTATGGCAGGCACATTTGTCGCTTTCCAAAAACACAAAACTGGAACACCCCAAGCTATTTCCCGCAAATCAGCATAATTTCCAAATTCCCACCCTATATACCACGGATCTGGAAATGGCCTTCACCCAATTGGAACTGTTAGGGTTTCCCCTATGTAGTCCGTTTAATTTGTTAGCGGAGGTCCCCCAGAATGGGAATGGGAAAAAGGACCTGCAAGGCTACCTTGGAAAATTTATAGATATTTATGGGTATCTCGTGACCGTAAAAAACACCAAGACCCATAAGGGTACCCGGATGAACTTTGCAACCTTGGTAGATCAACATGGAGAGGTTTTTGACACGGTACTGTTCCCTCCCATTGCCGCACAATACTTTTTTCGCGGAAAAGGTATTTATAGGTTTTACGGAAAAGTAGTAAGCGAATTTGGATTTTTAAGTATAGAGGTCACTAAAATGCAAAAACAAGATTATATACAAGATCCCCGGTATGCTGACAAAAAACCATAACTGCTGTCCAACTGTAAGACATGTCTTATTCTAGCTTGGGAAAATTTTTAATTCAGGACCTCTATCAAAACTATTTTCACTAGATTCGATAGATAAAAGGATACAAAAACCCCTTAGTACGTATAATTGATTATTAGGCCTCCTAAATGGCACAACCAACTATAAAATGAAACGCATAACCAAGCTGTTAACTGAAGATATCCCATATTTGGATACGACTAGAAACAAGCTTTTCTTAATTGGCTTTATCAGTCTATATTCCTTTATTTTCATCAAGATCTACGATCCCTATGATATTAATGAATGGGGCAAGAACTATTATTTGGAATTTATTTTGATAGGCTTGGGTGTTTTTTTGATAAGCCATTTTATACTCCGCCCCCTTTTTAAAATCAAAAGATTTAAAATCTACAGTTTAGTGCTATGGGGCCTTATGGAAATGCTGATGATCGCATTAGTCTTTGAAATTGTTTACAGTCCACCAATAGCTAGTTTTCAAGAGAAAATCATAGAATATTTTATTACTTTCAAACAAATCGGCTTTGTAATTGTAGTCCCCTATACCTTGTTTTTATGGTATACCCAAATTCAACAAAAATTATCGTCCTACAGACAGGTCCAGTTTAATACCGTAGAATCCAATATGGATAAGGGCAATGAACTGTTAATAATTAGCGGGGAGAACAACAAGGTTATCCTTGCTATTAAGTACCCCAAACTATTATACATAAAATCTGCCGGAAATTATTTGGAAATGTTTTATCTAAAAGGCGAAAAGCTCACCAAAGAATTAATAAGAATGAGCTTTAAGGAACTAGAAGGTAAGATCAACGACCCAAACGTTATCCGTATCCACCGATCCTATATGATAAACGCTATTCATATTTCATCTATAAAAAAGACCAAAAAAGGGTATGCCCTTCATATGCAAAATAGCCCTGAAGAAGTAATCCCTGTTTCTTCGGGATACAAGGAAGCTTTCGAGAAAAGCTTAGGCCAAAGAATGTCCCATTAGTCCCTAATAGGGGTTTTCTATCACAAAACCAACAAGATATGATAGGTTGAAAGCAAACTACCATTAATTTGGTACTAAGCACAACCCACAAAAAATAACTTCTGATCTTGGATAAGTCAAGGTCCTATTTCTTAGTTAAATTTAGCAAGATGTCCAAGATGGCTCTGTAGGACTAAAACAGAATAGGTTATAATAAGGTTGCGAATCACAAATTAATTCTAAGTAGTGTGAGTAAAAACAGCATTCTATTTAAGGTTATAATTTTGGGCCTTTTTATTGGGGTAATTGCCCTAGTTCAGGGTTCAGGGGAAGAATCCCCATCCTATTTTGATGTTCCAAAATTGAACAGTACTTGTCCCCCTGGGTTTAAATTAAACGAGCAAAACGAGTGTATTTCCCAAAATTTATACAAACAATATACCACAGGCAACGATCCTGGTGTAGGTGGGTTAAAAACTGCATTGCCCGAGGTAAGGGACGGATTTTCCCCACAGGAAATAGACTTGGGAAGATATCTGTTCTTTGATCCCGCCCTTTCAGGAAACGGCACCATATCCTGCGCTACTTGCCACGATCCTAACAAGGGATTTAGCGATGGCCTACCCACCAGTAAGGGAATGGATGATTATAGCTTAAATCGCGCCGCTCCCACTTTATGGAACGTGGCTTATTTAAAAAGTTTTTTTTGGGACGGACGAGCAAATACCTTAGAAGAGCAAATGGAGGGTCCTTTATTTGCTGAGGAAGAAATGGCAAATACCCCTGAAAATTTAATAAACACCTTGAATTCTATTGATAATTATAAATTTTTATTTGCCGAAGCTTACCCAGATCGAAATAAAAAGGATTCCATTTCCTTAAATGAAATCTACCGATCCATTGTAGCCTTTCAGTCTTCCTTGATTTCCCTAAACAGTAAATACGATCAATATGCCCACGGATATCATAAGGCATTAAACCAAAAGGAAATAGAAGGGCTTAATATATTTCGATCTTTTGTGGCGAGATGTGCGGAATGTCATACCCCACCCTTGTTTACCAATCAGCAGATCGCGGTATTGGGTGCTCCGGAACCCAATAATCTTCCCTTTGATCCCGGAGCTGAAATTCCGTTTAAGGACAAAACTTTAAGAGGGGGCTTTAAGGTGCCTAGCCTTAGAAATATTGAAAAAACAGCTCCCTATATGCACTCGGGCATGTTTCCAACGCTTAGGGAAACGGTACAGTTTTATACCGATGGACGTGGACATGCAGTTCCCGAAAACGAAGATTTGATCTTACATTGGCATATCTGGGAGCCCAACTTAACGGATTATGAGTTGGATAGGTTGGTAGATTTTCTAAAAACCTTGACAGACGAATCCTTTATTCCTAAAATCCCGGATGTAGTGCCCTCTGGCTTAACAACAATGAACTCCAAATAACTAAAACCAAACAAATGAAAACAAAGTCTGCACTCTTTAAAATAATCGGTATGATCCTAACGCTTGCCGTTGGAATATTTATAGGCAAGACTTTCTTTGCCAGTGGTCCCGTGGAAACCGTCCCCATGCCAACCACCATGAAATACAGAAATGTGGGACTTACCAAAGACACGACACAGATCGCAATGAATGAAGAATTTACTGGAGAGATTATTCTGGTAAAAAAGGGGCAATCCATACAAAAGGCCGTAGAAACCGCAAAACCAGGGGATTTAATCCAAGTTTACCCAGGTACCTATTTTGAAACTGTTTATATAGACAAGGACAATATTAGTGTGCAAGGTGTAATCGTAAAGGGGGAATGGCCCACCTTGGATGGGAAAAAAGAACTAAATGATGCGTTTTTATATTCAGGAAATGGGATACATATAGAAAACTTTAAAATCATGAATTATAAAGGCAACGGCATAATGGGTCAGGCTGGAAATAATTTTGTCCTTAGGAATAACTGGATCATGGATGCCGGAGTTTATGGGATATTTCCTCAATACGGTAAAAATGGATTGATAGAGCACAATGTTCTCAGTGGAATAGAAGACGCTGCAATTTATGTGGGAATGTGCGATAATATTGATGTACTCCACAATGAGGTTTTTAACAGTGTCGCCGGAATAGAAATTGAAAACTCCAGACATGCCTTGGTGGAAAATAATTACGCCCATAATAATACAGGAGGTATCTTGGCTTTTGTCACCCCAGGATTACCCATTAAAACTGCATTCGACATAATTATTCGCAATAATTTTATCGTTAACAACAATCACGAGAATTTTGGTGCTCCTGGCTCCATTGTAGCAGGCATACCCCCAGGAACGGGAATTTTAGTAATGGCTGCCGATGATGTTATTATTGAAAACAATATTATAAGCGGAAATGACAATGCAGGAATTACCATAGTAGACCTCGCCACAGGTGGCAGCACCTCCAATGATCGAAATTCCGAGCCTAACCCGGACCGTGTCGTAATCCTAGACAACTTTATGCATAACAACGGGAACAATCCCACCGGGGAAATAAAAGCCTTGATGCTGACGCAATTATCTACCAAAGGTCCAGATATCCTTGCCATGGGCGGTGGAGTAGGCAGCACTATAAGGGACAAAAATAGATATCGCACTTTTGGTCTGGATAAATTTGGGCCAGCACAAATCACCGATACCAAAGATTTAACAACATTTCTGTTGGATGCACCCGTAGCACCAAGATCGGTTTCCAAAGAAGAAGTTGGAGAACTCACCTACTATGGGGTATGTGCGGGATGCCATACATGGGATACGCGACTGATTGGCCCCCCTACCCAGATCATACAGGCCATACACTACAATAATCCGCAAGGCATTGTAGACTACATAACCAAACCAAAAAATCTAAGGGAAGATTATCCCGAAATGCCACCACAGGACTACCTATCCGACGAGGCTAAAATGGCCGTAGCAGAATACATCCTAGCCATGAAGGAATAAGTCTGACCGAATTCATCGCATTTCAAATAATACCATAAATACACCAACAATACCTAAACCAACAAACTGAAATTATATGAACCAACTATTCTATTTACTGGTTGTAATGGGTTTTTCCCTTTCTGCAACAGCGCAACGATCGATATCTGGTCAGGTACTTGAAAAAGATACTAATATCCCGTTAATAGGGGTAACCATAATAGTAAAAGGCACCAATAAAGGTACCACCTCCGATTTCGATGGCAATTATACTCTTCAGGAAATTAATGATAACACAGTAGTGGTATATTCCTTTTTAGGATATACCACCCAAGAGATTGTGGTCGGAAATAATAATACGCTCAATGTATCCTTAGACATTAATACCCAACAGATGGATGAAGTGGTGGTGACCGCACTAAACATTCAAAGGGATAAGGAATCCTTGGGCTATTCCATTACCCAAATCGCAGCGGAAGACATTAACGTCGCCCGGGAAAATAACGTAATGAACTCACTTTCGGGAAAGGTTTCCGGGCTCCAGATTACCCAATCCAATACAGGGGTAGATGGTTCAAGCAGGGTTTTGCTTAGAGGTATAACCACTATCAATGGCTCTAACAGGCCACTGGTGGTAGTAGATGGAATTCCAATCAACAATGGAGGTGGAGGAGGCTCTTCTTGGGGAGGCGTAGACCGTGGGGATGCATTATCGGACATAAATCCAGACGATGTAGCCTCTATCAGTGTCCTTAAGGGAGCAGGTGCGGCAGCGGCCTATGGCTCTTTGGGGATGAACGGGGTTATTCTAATTATCACCAAATCGGGGGTCAAAAAAAAGGGCGTAGGTATTTCATTTAATTCTAATTTTTCCTTTACTGATGTAGCCTTAACCCCAGATCTACAGAACGAATATGGTACCGGCGCCTTTGGTGGCATTGCTCCTATGGCAGGAAACGGAAGACCAATATTAGACTATCCGTTTTCTTGGAGTTGGGGCCCAAAAATGGAAGGACAGGCCTTTACGGACTGGTTGGGCCGTCCGGGAGTATATACTCCAAATCCCAATAAAAATCCTTACAAGGAATTTTATTCTACCGGATACTCACTTGCTAATTCCGTGTCCTTTGATGGAGTGAACGAGAAGGGTTCCTTAAGGATTTCCATCACCGATGAGGACGGACAGGGAATCATCAGCAACAATACCATATCCAAACAAACACTAAACCTAAGAGGATCTACCAAGTTAACCGATAAGTTTAGTGTAGATGGAAAAATGACCTATATTACCTCTCAGATAAAGAATAGGCCCGAACTGGCTGAAGGCAGTGCCAATACCGCCCTACAACTCTCGCTAATGCCACGGGACATTAGGCTCTCTGACGTAAGAAACAACATAGTAAACGCCGATGGTGAGGAAATTAAATGGAACCTAGACAATACCTTCAACAACCCATATTGGTCCCAGGAATTTGTTAAAAACATGGATGAAAAAGACCGTTTCCAAGGCTTTATTTCTGCCAACTGGGACATAAACAGTCATTTTAATATTACTGGAAAAACAGGTATGGATTATAGTGTTTACGACTATATCTCCTATGGAGCAAGAGGAGCGCAGGCCATAAGCAACGGACTTGGATCTTACTCACACCAGAGTGGCAAAGGCAATATCTGGAACTCGGATATATTGGCAACCTATACCACTGATATTTCAGCTTTTAAAATAACCGCAAGTTTGGGTGCTAGTTATAGAAATGAATACAGTAGCTACAATAATATTTCGGGTAACGACAGTAAGGTTCCCCATTTTTATCAGATCAGTAATTACAAAAATTCATTTAGTTCGGAAGGTATTTCAGAAAAAGGAATTTACTCCTATTACGGATTGGGACAAATCAGTTACGGCGGATTTTTATATCTCGATGCTACCTTGAGAAATGATAATTCCTCTACCCTGCCCCAAGAAAACAATTCTTATTGGTACCACTCCGAAAACATGAGTCTTCTATTTTCCAAGCTTTTAGGGATAAACGACAATATTCTAAGTATGGGCAAGATAAGGGGCTCTTATGCAAAGGTAGGTAACGACACCAGTCCTTATCGTACACAAGCAGTATATAACGTAGACCAGACTGTTACCTTACCCTATACCGTTGGGTCTATCCCTGGTAGTCTCCCTTCGTTCGACCTTAGACCGGAAACTTCAAAATCCTGGGAAGTAGGCTCTGAACTCGGGTTCTTCAATAATCGAATACAGTTGGATTTCACCTATTACGAAACCGAGACTACAGACCAGATTATGGCAGTACCCTTATCAGGTGCCACTGCCTATTCTAGCAAAGTGATTAATGCAGGAAGTATTGAGAATAAAGGGTACGAATTACAATTTAATGCAATTCCGTTTGAATCCGATAATTTTGAATGGAATCTAGGGTTCAATTTCACTAAGAGCAATTCCAAAGTTATTGCCTTAAACGAAGGCTTGGAAAGTATCACTCTAAATACACTTTGGTCCGTTTCCGTTGAGGCAAGACCTGGGGAAGAATTTGGGAGCCTTTATGGCAACGATTTCTTAAGGGATAATTTTGGTCGTAAATTAATCACCAATGATGGTTATGCCCAAAGAGGGGATCGCGTAAAACTAGGAAATATCAATCCAGATTGGTTTGGCGGCATCACCTCCAACATACGCTATAAAAACCTATCTCTAAGCACCTTGATCAGTATTCAACAAGGAGGGGAGTTTTACTCCTACGGACGTGCCTATAGAATGTTCTTCGGTACCGATGAACGCAGTTTAGCCGGTAGGGAAACCGGAATTATTGAAGAGGGTATAAATGAGAGTACAGGTTTTGACAATACGGCTCCTGCCAATGCCATGTTAAAACAATTCTCGGATGTCTTTACCAACGAAATTGCCACAGACCAAATATTGGATGCCAGTAATGTAAAGCTTAGGGAGGTGGCACTCACCTTCGACTTTCCTAGTTCCATGTTGGACAATACTTTTATCCAATCGGCCAGTTTATCGGCAATAGGTAGAAATCTCTTCTTTTTCTATAATGCTTCAGGAGATATTGACCCGGAATCCAGTTATAGCAGTGGTCCCGCAGGATCTGCCTTTGAACATTCCTCGCTTCCCTCTACCAGAAGCTATGGCCTTAATCTAAAAATTAATTTTTAATCCGGACAATTATGAAAAACATACAAAACACCATAGTAACAGCAGTTGTTGTCATAATGATAGGATTGGGTTTCTTTTCATGTGAAAAACACTTAGACGATCTTAGGGACAATCCCAATGCCGTTACACAAATAGATGATGCGGCCTTATTCACCAAAGCGGTCAGAAGTCTTTTCCAAGGGACCACCGATCAATCAGTTTCCCGATTTGCAGGCCAATACGCTCACTATTTTGTAGCGGGCAGTACGGCGAGACCACCTGACCAGTACGGAGATGGCTTTGATGAAAACTACAACAGTATGTTTACCGGTATGTACGGAGGTACCATTAGGCATATTGAAGAGGTATTGGAAATTACAACCGCCGTAGAAACCAAAAATGAAGTGAGGCATGCCATGGCCGAAGTTATAGCTGTTTTAGGTTATGCCCGAATTACAGATGCCTTTGGCGACATTCCATACACAGAAGGGGGGAAAGGTAAATCTGAAGGTATATTACAGCCCAAATACGACACTCAACAATCCATATATCAAAATATGATGCAACGTTTAGGGAGCAGTATCAACCTACTTAAAAACGCAGATCCCGCAATGGGATACCCCAATTCGGACCCCATCTTTAACAACGATCTAGAAAAATGGGTGCGTTTTGCCAATAGCGTTCGGTTACGATTAGCAATGCGTATACGGTATGCAGACAATAGTCTGTCCAAGCAAACTGTAAGCCTATGTTTGGCCAACCCTTTAATGGAAGATAACAGCCATAATGCAACACTAGTAGAGACGGAAGGAAATGGGAATACGTGGTTTGGGAACCGTACAGGACACCCATCTATTAAAATGTCCACAAAACTTATCGATCAATTACAAGGGTCGGACGATCCCAGATTATCAGTTTATGTCAGTAAAGATCAACAAGGAAATTATTCCGGTATGATCAATGGTCTTGGCGATGTGGCTTTTGGAAATTCCAATTTCGCTGCCAAATCGGATATGGGACTTGCCCTCTCCTCCAAAGATAGTGAGCTCTATTTAATAAACGCCGCTGAAGTATGGCTCTTGCGAGCTGAAGCTGCCTTAGCTTACGATAACGATCCTATAACGGCCAATATCCTTTTCAGAAAAGGTATTGAGACCTCCATGTTGCAATGGGATGTGGAAAGTGCCGATATTACTGATTTTCTCTCCACCCCTACCGCCAATCTATCAGGAAGTAATAGTGAAGAACAAATAGGAACACAAATGTGGCTTGCTCTTACCCCCAACTTTTTTGAAGCTTGGAACTATATCCGTCGAACTGGATTTCCGATAATCGCAGAAAGAACAGACTCCAATTTAAGCAGGGGAGTAACCAACGGTATTATGCCAAAACGGTTTCTATATTCTTCCTTCGAACTTAGTTCCAATAACGATAATGTTACGCAAGCTATAGACAACCAGGGAGGCAATAAAATAGATGTACCAGTTTGGTGGGATAAAAATTAAGAGACAGAAAAAAAATATTGTCACACTTATTTGGCCCATGGGCAATCAGATAAATCACAAAAATTAAAAGTATAAACATATGAAGATCACAAAAATAATTAGCCTGTTCCTGCTTCCCCTCTTACTGGTAAATTGCAGCGATGACGCGCCAGCTACTCCCTTAGCTGATTTTCAGTTCTTGGTAGAAGGCACCCAAGTTACATTTAACGGAACTATAGCCAATGCCAATACCATTTCATGGGATTTTGGTGATGGTGCAAGCAGCACGGAAGAAGACCCTATTTATGCCTATTCTAACATAGGAACTTTTAATGTTACAATGACCGTTACCGGTGAAAATGGAAGTTTTTCCGAGACCAAGAAAGTAACCATCCTCCCTTCCACAGAAATTTTATTGACCGGTGGACAAGCTAGAACGGAGGGTAAATCATGGCGATTAAAAAAAGCCTATACTTCTGGAAAGGAAGGAGCAGGAATGGTAGAGAATGAAATGGGACTTTTGCTGCCCTCTCAGAAAAACCTACTAGAGCTAGTGGGATTAGGTGCCTCCTATGAGGATACCTTCACCTTTTTTCATGATGGAAAATATGTGGTGAACAATATGGACGGACAGAGTTTAATGGGGTTGGTCTATGCTAGTATTTTTCACGGTGCGGAAATTACAGCTGTCTCCTATGATGTTAACAATGTGCCTTTGGCACATGTGCTCTATACTCCTGCAACAGATACTACCTGGGAGATCATGAAAGGTGACTTTATAGTTGATGGGGCTGCAGGGCCAGTGAATTTCACCAATAAAACTCAACTTATCCTTGGTGAATACCTAGGGTTTAAGGATAGTAAAGTTCTGGTAATACTTAAGGAAATTACGGAGACTACTATGAATGTGGCTTTGGGGATCCACACAGAACCCACTGTTTATGATAAGCCTACACTATTGTTTCATTTATCCTTTGAATCCCTTTAGGGAGGCCATCTTAAAAAAATACACTTTCCATTAACAATAAGCCCAGTTTTCTAAAGGAGAAAACTGGGCTTATTAATTCTAATTAAAGCAGCTATCCCACATAGGTAATTGGCCCTTTACATCCCATAAATAAGGTAGGAGCGCTAATAAATCTGCCACAAAATCAGGAAAAGTATAGAGCCACGAAAAACCCCATCCGTAATTAGGACAGGGTTATATTATTAAGAATTATGCTGTGGATTAAACTGCCACATTAACAACTTTACCGTTTTTCATTTCTCCCAAAACGGTTACATCCTTACTTTTTTTATACTCTTCATAGGCATACATCATTTGTTCTTCTGTATCCCTTCTGATTTTTATTCCTCCTGATTTCTGATTCTTGTTCCGAACTTCGATATAATAACCATCTTTCAATTCTGTCGGTCTCGTTGCAGGTCTTCCTAATCTAGCCATAAATAACATCTATTTTTTATAGTTCAACATTATTATTTTCCGTAATAAATCTCATTAGTCGTATAAACATAATAAAACTTAATCTCAGAATTTAGCATTATATCCCTAATTTTACATAAATCCTAAATTTTCTTAGGATTTAACAAAAACTTAGCACAAATATCAACAAAAAACAACTCAATGTTGTACAATCCGAATTAAATGTAACATTTTACCATAATATAAACTTAGGCATAAAATTTCAAAATAGATAATCTATTGAATAAAATCAACGAAATATGAAGTGCTAATCTAGCTGTAAATTTATTCCTTTGGATGCTCCTTCAATAATTCTTCCGCGGTATAAAATCCTTTTTTATCCTTAATTTCCTCTCGGACCTGCTTTACTTTAGCAGGATCAATAACTGAAGCTTTGTTTCCAAATGTATTTCGCACATAAGTGAGTACCGCAGCTATTTCGTCATCGTTCAGCATACCACCAAAGGGGGTCATGGGAACCTGCCCGGGATATGTTTTCCCTAGTACTTCTATAGGGCCCATCATTCCATTTATAGTCAATTTTATGAGTCGATCCTCACTGCCTGTAACCCAATGGGAGCCTGCAAGCGGTGGAAATCCTGAACTCTCCAATCCTTTACCATTTGGTTGATGGCAAGTGATACAAAATCCTTCTCTGGCGTAGATCGCTGCCCCTTTAATATAGACTTCCCGTTCTTTACCCTTTAGCTGGGTATTAATTTTATTGGCTTCGGGATCCTCTCCCAACTTATGTCCGTTTAAATGAGCGGTTGCAGCTTCGTAAGGTTTTTGCATCCAACTATCCAAGGGCTTCTCCCCCACTTTTTTCACTATGGGCAATCCAACTTCTTTTGTTAACCAAGAGGCGGCCACCATGGCTTCCAAACGTACCCGGGGATGTTCGTCTTGTGCTCCCTTCATCAATATTTCGGCTTGATCAGCCAATTGATGCCCACCATATCTTGCTACTCTTACAGCTGCGGCACGGGCTCTAAAATCTTTAGAATTTAACACCTGCGCTAATATTTTTTCATCAATCTCATTTAATCCCCAACTTACCCATAATCCTTCCAAAACATGGTGCTCGTACTTGGGATCGTTTTTATCCAAGGTTTTCACCCATTCTGTTAATGAGGTCAACACTTCATTGGCATCCCTTCCCCTTAACTCCCTTCTAGTCCTATATCTGGTACGAAATTCGGGTAATTTTAAGTTATCCAATAATTCAGATACACTGGCATCTACAATTTTTGCTGGTTCAACTAATGGCTTGGAGGGATAGGTGATTCTATACACCCTACCATGGACGTGATCTCTAAGGGGATCTCTTGCATTGTGTTGCATATGTCCGATCAAAACATTGTGCCAATCCAGAAAATATAGAGACCCATCGGGTGCAAATTCCATATCTACAGGGCGGAAATTAGGATCGGTAGAGGTCACTAAATCCAGCTTATGTTTACTAAGGTATCCCGCGGATTCCGGGTCATCTTCCATAGAATGTTGTTTGGTCCCTAAAAATCCGATGGTATTGTTTATTATGAAGTCCCCTTGTACATTATCAGGAAAATGCCTACTAGATACAAACTCCAATCCAGAGGTAGGCCTTACCCTATGGGCGTCCTCTATTAAATTTTCAGGCAAAGGATTTGCCACCCCGTAGCGCGATTTAATGCTCCCGGGCATCATCCAAGTCATATCAGGACCGGAGGTATGTGCAAAGAAATTTTGTCCCCATTCATCAAAGGCAATTCCCCATGGATTGGGAATGGAGAGTTGTGCGGTACGTTCCAAATGGTGCCGTTGTGGACTATACCTATAAAATCCACCATTAGTGCCTCTTACCGGACCATAGGCAGTTTCCACATTGGTATGTAGAAAAACACCTTCGCCCATGTAAATGGCCCCAGAAGGGTCGGCAGCAAAGGCACTGATAGCGTGATGGGTATCATGATCATCAAAACCACTTAGTATTATTTCCTTTACATCGGCCTTATCGTCCCCATCGGTATCTTTTAGGAGCACTAGATTGGTTCCTTGGGATACATAAACGCCCTCAGGAGCAAACTCGAATCCTATGGTCAAGTGCAGGCCATCGGCAAATACGGTTTGTTTATCCGCCTTGCCATCATTATTTGTATCTTCTAAAATAAGTAGTTTATCATTTGGCTTACTATCTCCAGGTCTGTAATGAGGATAACTTGGCATTACCCCTACCCATAACCGACCTTTATTATCAAAGGACATTTGCACAGGATTTGCCAGGTCTTTAAATTCTTCTTCGGATGCGAACAATTCCAATTTATAACCCTCAGGTACGGTGATTTTTTCTAGGGCGTCTTGCCCATATAAGTACTCTGGACTCCCATTTTTATTACTAGGCAGGTAATTTGTTTCTACAGGAGGGAGTTTTTTGGTTTTGGCATCAGCTGCTGCAAGGTCCAAAGTTTGCCCTTTAGCCGCCTGCCAAATTGCCGTATCCCGAATTGCGGTCATCTCCCTAATTTTTTCCACCTCATAGGGATAGTTGTTGGGCCCAAAAGGATCATAGCGTCTTCCATAAGCATGCACCCCGTTTGGAATTTTAATGTCATTATGCCAGAACCAGTTTTTTTCCATTACGGCATCATGCACCAAATTACGGTTTCCTTCTGCTACAGCTTTTTCCTTTCCAAATATGCCATCGGCTAGTAAAGTGGCAAACTTTTGATATCCAAAATCGTTCAATTGAAATCCGTCTGCCGTCAGATTATCTTTCTCGGTACCGTACCATTTTTTAGTGGGTGTAAAAGCATCTAAAAAAAGCACCTTATTCTCAGCAGCCACCTCGCGCATCGCCTCGGTATACATAGAGAGGTTTTCATTCTCTTTGATCCCGTTCGGTAAATCCATTTCCGCTGAAAGGTCTTCAAAGGCAATTGGGGACACAATGGCCAATTTAGGAGCCTCCATTCCATTATAGTTCTGTCTTAGCGTATGCTGAATGAAGGCATTCAGTTCCTCCTTATAGTTTTCCAATCCCTCTTTTCCCTGAAAGGATTCGCTATACCCAAAAAAGGCTATAACTACGTCCGCTTTTAATCTGGACAGCCACTCATCTTCGGTGTCAAAGTGACCAATACTTCCCGAATTTTGTGCCAATTCGGTTTGAAAAACTTCTGCCCCAGGAAATGCCCAAGGCGAATTCCGGGAAGAATGTGGCCTAAATCCGGGAGTATTGCCCCCATCGGCCATATTTCTGATAAATAACAAACTGTCTGGATATCGCAGCTGCATCTCTGTTTCAAAATGTCCAAAATTCATCATCCTAGAGCTTAGGTTATTACCTATCAGCACTATACTTGATTCCTTCTGTAGGGGTATAGTATTACTCCTATCCTTACAACTACTTACTGCAATTGTAATTAAGATCACTAGACTGATTTTTCCAAGGATCCACTTTTTATTTAAGTTCATAAGGTTGGTTGTTTCTCTAATTCAAATTTTAATTAAAATTGACGTGAATTCCCTCTTTTACCGATTTTTCACAGGCCTCAATAATTTTTTGACAACTGATGGCATCTTCTAAATTAGAAAGCGGTTCTTCATTATTACGCAATACTTTATCCACAAAATGTGTTGTGGTGTTTTTTATGGATTCTGGATAGCATTCATAGGTTTGTGAATGAGCGCCGTGACGGGCATTAATCACCCAATCCCTGTAACTATAACGGGTACTTCCCTTGGTTCCAATTACTTTTATAATACAGGTCCATGGATCTCCAGAATGATCATCATTGGCAAAACTGGCCGATAAATGACTCAATGACCCATTCTGCATCTGGATATTTGCCATGGCCACGTTTTCCTGTGGGGCAAGAGTGGAATCTACTGTGTGTTTTATACAGGAAATGGTTTTCGGCATTCCTGCCAAATACAGCATGGTATAGCTGTGATGTGTAAGTATTTGGCGGATTACCCCAGGGTATCTCGCCCTAATATCGTCCGCATGATGGATATTGTACATCATGTAAAATTGGGTAATATCTCCCAATCGCCCTTCTTGGATCATTTTTTTGGTCCTTTGGATTCCGTCTTCGTAGATATAGTTGTGTACGGGCATACATTTTACTCCCGCTTTTTCCACCGCAGCTTTCATTTTTTCCAGCTCCGAAATACTTGAAGCTGCTGGTTTTTCAACCAAAATATGTTTCCCAGCTTGAGCGGCCCTTATGGTATAATCACAATGTGTTTCCATATTTGTCAATATAAAAACCGCATCTATTTCTGGATCCTGTAGGAGTTCCTCTTCCGTTTTATAAGTCCTACAACCGTATTTTTCAGCTTTTAGAACACCCTTTTCCGCTGTTCTGTTCCAGAGACCCACCAATTCCGCACCGTCCATAGAATTTATTGCCTCGGCATGTAAATCGGCAATGTCCCCCGCCCCAAGCAATCCAATTTTTACGGTTTTCATGAGCCTTGGACTGAATAGTTTAATATTCCTTTTTCCGCCATATCCTTAAATTCCTTAAGTGATTTACGGACTCCTTCCCCTATTGGCGTTAATGGTAATCCATTAAAAGTACGGTCAATTTTTTCATGACTAAGGTCCGATACAAAGAGGTTGGGCTCTGCCCCTTCCAATATGGAAAGTTGCGCAAATTTCCCAATCCCCAATGCCGTAGCCTCTTGCCTTACTATTTCTAAAAAATCTTCTATAGCTATGGTCTCTCCCTTGATATTAAAAGCACCAAATCCAGTAAAATCCGATAACGCACACGCTGCAAAATGAGCACCTACATCCTCCACAAAATGATAATTTTCACGTCCTTGGTAGGGCATTTCAAAAGGGAGTACTTCCCCCTTAACCGCTCCCATAGCAATAGCTTTCAAAGCATTTGTAGGAGCAGAGGTCTTTCCTTTATCTCTCCCCTTCCCGTAGGTGGTATTGATCCTTAGGCAAACTGTGGGCACTTTGGTGTTATTATGAAATAATCTTGCCAAATGTTCTCCCGCCAATTTCCAAATTCCGTAGTGATTGGGAGGCGCTAATTGCGCGTCTTCGGTAATACCCGGGTTTGGGTACATAGCACGCATTCCATATACAGCAGCCGAACTTGCGAATACAAATCGCTTTAAATTACGTAGTTTTTCTGCTACATCAAAAAGGGCCATGGTACCACCGGTATTAATTTCCATACCTTTTATATGGTATTGGGAACAATCAGGACTTTGATAGGCTCCCAAATGAATAATATGAGTAGGATTTATGCGTATCAGCACTTCTTCCATTGCCTTATAATCGGCCACATCCAAGGTTTCAAATTCCAGCCTAGGATCTAAATCCTCCCCTAACCATAATTTTAAGGAATCCGTATTATTGGCACGCGAAGCCACAATAATTTTAGAAACCTCCTCGGATTCCAATAATTTGTAAATCGTTGCCGATCCTATACAACCTGTACCGCCAGTTATAAATATTTTATGCATTGTCTTTCTTCTGTTATCAGTTCATTTTTACGACCGCCTTCACATTGGTGGCTTTTATAGAGTCTTCAAAAGCTTGAGTAATATCCTTAAAATCATAGAAATCCGAATAGTGTTCCGCCGGGAATGCCCCGGTGACCATCAGTTTTTGGGCTATCATATAATCTACCCTACAGGATCCCATAGACCCTCTCATATTTAGAGAGGTCCGTGTAAGATGGGTGGCATTGATCTCTACTTCTTTGCCATAGGTGGCTATAACACAAATATCACCTTCTGGCCGAACTACGGAAATGGCTTCGGACAAAACTTGGGGTACCCCCGAACATTCTATCAGTAGATCTACTTTCCCCTTATTGCCAAAGGCTACTCCGTTGGCATCAGTAATTCCTTCTTGCAATTGGCTGGCTAAGGGATTTTCCGGGGATACTTCTATTGTAATAAAGCCCCTTTCCCTAGCTTTTTTTAATCGGATATCCCGATCATGGGCTATTCCAGTAATAGCTACCCTCGCTCCTGCGGCACGCGCCACTTCTGCAGACATCAGGCCGATAATGCCACAACCAGTCACTACCACATCCTGACCAGGTTTAATAGCGCACTTATTATATAGCGCATTAACTACTACGGATAATGGCTCTACCAAGGCGCCTTGCTGCGGACTTAATCCGTCCATTAATACTACTGCCCGATCGGATTCCAATACTACCCTTTGACCAAAACCACCGTTTCTATGGAAGCCTATGATTTGTTTGGACGAACATAGGTTCCATTTAGATACGCTACAAGCGGGACATTCCTCATCCTGACAGCCCAACATGGCCAATGGTGTAAAAACATCACCAACCTTGAGGTCGCCATGCTCTCCAGGCCCCAATTCTAGGACCTCTGCGCTAAACTCGTGACCAATGACCCTTGGGCGCTCTACCCAGTCAAAATTAGATTTTCCCAAAGCGGCACTATTGTCGGAGCCACAAATTCCCGTAAACAAGGTCTTTGCTAAAATTTCCCCTTCTTTTAATTTGGGGATATCCATATCCACAACTGAGGTATTTCTCGTCACAGATCCCTCCGAATTGGGTGTTATTTTCTCTCTTCCGTGAAGACAAAAACCTTTTATTTTTTCACTCATTTTTAATTTGTTTATTTAAAAACGGCAACAAGTTATAGCACCTTTAGTAAGCACTACAAGCCTTGTGAAAACCGCTATGCATAAGCTGACTTTGACTTTGGAATCTCCAATAAAGGGAACAATTTTCCCCAAAACATTCTTGGATTACAAAATAGGCTCGCTAATGTTCATTGTAGTTATCGTAAAATTCCTCCTACTTCTGCCAATTGACGTCAGTATCTTTCCACCGTCTTTCTTTGGCCGATTCTAAAACGGCCTCACACACTTTTTGGGTTTCCTGAGCTTCTTTAAAGGTAGGGGAACAAACTGAATCGTCCTCCAAACTTTTAAAGAAATCCGCTGCCTGATGCACAAATGTATGTTCGTATCCCACACTTAGCCCGGGCACCCACCATTTATCCATATAAGGTTGATCTCCGTCCGTAACATGTATGGAGCGCCAGCCACGTGTTATAGATTCATCCCTATGGTCAAAATACTCCAATCGGTTCAAGTCGTGTAAGTCCCATTTTATGGAAGCGTGTTCCCCATTTATCTCGAAAGTTTTGGCGGCTTTATGTCCGCGGGCATACCGTGTAGACTCGAACACTCCCAAGGAGCCGTTATCAAAATGGCAATGAAAAATACAGGCATCATCTATATCCACCTTTTGTACCTCCCCGGTTCCGGTATGCATACGTTCCTTAATAAAGGTTTCCGTTACTGCCGATACATCCTTAATACCCCCGTTCAACCACATGGCTGTATCTATACAATGCGCCAATAGATCTCCTGTAACTCCTGATCCTGCGGCTTCGTTATCTAGTCGCCAAGTACCTTCCCCACCTTGGGGCAACTCTGGACTAATGGTCCAATCCTGTAAAAAATTTGCGCGATAATGAAAAATTTTACCCAATTTCCCCGCATCTATAAGTTGTTTGGCAAGTGTAACCGCAGGGACCCTACGGTAGTTATACCATACCGTATTCTTAACTCCCGCTTTTTCAACCGCATCTACCATAGGTTGAGCCTCTGCCACCGTTCGGGCCAATGGCTTTTCACATAGCACCATTTTTCCCGCCTTAGCAGCGGCAATAGCAATTTCTGCATGCATATTGTTGGGTGTGCAAATATCTATAGCATCTATATCGTCCCTGGCAATCAATTTCCTCCAATCAGTTTCTATAGATTCGTACCCCCATTGATCAGCAAAAGCTTGTAAGCGTTCCTTGTTTCGGGCACATACCGCCTTAAGTACGGGACGGTATTTTAGTTCTGGAAAGAAATTTTCCAATCTATTATAGGCATTGGAATGGGTACGCCCCATAAATCCGTATCCTACCAACCCAATTCTGATTATTTTTTTATCCGACATTCTTAATTTTCTTTAATTAAATTGTAAGCTTTTTCCATGTACTTGTTCCCAAATTAGGGAGTCCTATCTATTTGGCTTCATACCAACCGTGCTGTTGCCTTACCTTGATCATTACCGCAAGGATATCGTTCCAGGTTTTAGGCTTCATCATCACCTCATTCGGGAACATACAGCCATCCCAACAAATATGTTTGAATTTCTTGGTGAGATCGCCATTGTCATCACGCAACCAAAATCCGGCATCGGCTACTATATCCAATTTTCCATTGGGATCAGAAGCCAAGCAATGCCGTCCTGTTTTATCGTGGGAACCTGCACCAAAGACTGTCCCATCATTTTGAGCCACATGAAAATCAATGGTCCATGGCCTTAAGGCAGCGGTTAACGTCTTTAATCCATCTGTGAGGGCTTCCCTATCTTCCCATTTAAAATCTACTGGTAAAATTCGTTCGTCAGATTTATTATATCCCAATAGGTACAATAAGGTATGGGCCATATCGGCCTGAAATCCAATATTAGGCCTATCTACAGCTTCCAGCGTATTGATCATGGTTTTCCATCCCTGCATTCCTCCCCAACAAATCTCACCTTCTGCCGCCAAAGATTCCCCGTAATCTGCCGCAATATCACAGGCTTCCCTAAAGGTTTGTGCTATCAGCTTGGTATTGCCTACGGGATCCGCAGACCAACTAGCAGGATCTACTGAAGAATCGATTCGGATTACACCATGAGGTCTAATCCCGGTATCACGAAGCTTTTTTCCGATAATACATGCCTTTTTTACTTGGGTCACAAACTGATTCCGTTCTGCTTTAGAACCCATTGCCGATCCCCCGCCTGTTCCTGTCCATACAGGAGCAACAAGACTTCCTATTTCTAAGTTCTTTGCCCTAGCCTTATCGGCCATTCTTTTAATCCCGTCATCCGTAGAATCGATGTCCATATGTGGATCGGAAAGGAAAAGATCAAATCCATCAAACTTCACTCCATCTACCTCTGCATTTGCTGTGAGGTCAATAATAGTGTCTAATGAGATTGGTGGCTCCGAATCGGGTCCTTTTCCCACCACGCCTGGCCACGAAGCGTTGTGAAGTTTAGGGAAATTGTTTTCTTGCATATGTATTGATTTTTATGGAATGACGACAGCAGATTACCAGAATGGTAAATAATGCTGACAACTTAATTTACAATGACTTAAATCCAATTTAATGAATAAATTCACAAACTGGGAACTTTCATAGAATCAACATTAAATATATCGATAAATTTTGACCGTAACATTCGGTATCTACAAATCTAGAGTACATTGTTACTACATATTCCCTTTATTTTACTAAATATTGACACTTTTTTGCCTTAATTTAGGCTTTATTAAAAAAAATGAGGGAAATTTATGAGTATGCCAAGTATTGAAAAGACATTAACCAATAAACAAACTTTTATTTTTAAAGATTTGGTGGGGCCCTATTTTAACCCCAACTGGCATTTTCATCCGGAATTCCAGATTTCGTTTATCGCCGAGGGTAAGGGCACACGCTTTGTAGGCGACCATGTACAGTCTTTTGAAAGGGGCGATCTGGTAATTACAGGGCCTAATCTTCCCCATTTATGGCGTAGTGACGATGTATATTTTGAAAAAAACCGCCCACTTACAACCCGGGGGTTAGTCATCTATTTTGACCATGAACTATTAAGTGAGTCCCTTTTGGAAAAAGAGGAATTTTACAACATTAATAAGTTGGTAGAAAATTCGGTCAGGGGAATGGAATTTTTTGGGGATACCAAAAATAAGATCAACCAACTAATGCCTAAATTAGCCGATGAAAAAGGGTTTAGCAGAATCATGAAATTATTGGAAATAATTGACCTACTTGCCAATTCCGAGGAATACACTCTACTAGCGAGTCCGGGTTACGTAAATACCTTTAAAGGTGACGATGCCGAAAAAATGCAAATAGTATACGACTATGTAATGAGCAACTTTAAGACCAAAATTTCCTTGGAGGAAATGGCCAGCTTGTTAAACATGACTACCACCTCCTTTTGCAGGTATTTTAAACCTCGCGCCAATAAAACCTTTACTCGGTTTGTCAATGAAATACGTATTGGCCATGCAAGAAAACTGCTGTTGGAAGATAATTTTAATATCTCTCAAATTAGTTACGAATGTGGGTTTAATGCCCTGTCTAATTTCAATAGGCAATTTAAATCCATTGTCAATATGAGTCCTCATGAATTTAGAAAGTTGTTTTTAAACATTAAGACCAGTATCTCATAAAATTGCAGTACTACCTATTGAGATGCTCTAATTGATTAAAAAATGATAGGACGTATATATTAAATCAACATTCTATACCCAGTATTGGGACAACAACATTTCATTTTTACTACCAAAACTATTCGGCGAATGTTTCTTACTAAATAAGTTTTAAATACCTGAAATTTCAATAAACTGGAGCATAAAAGACAAAATAGTACTGTTCTTTAACAAGAAAAAGGAAGCATGCGACTGCTTTAAAGTTTAGATTTGTTCGGATTAAATCTTGGCACCTAATTTAAAATACATCGTTTTTAGGTATTTTGGGTCGCGGAATCGGTATAAAAGTGCCCCTTCCCAATAAGTTATGGGGACAGCCATCATAAAAAATTATGATTATTGCAAAAAAGTGATTAATCTTATAACTTCAAAAAATAATTAACCAAACATTAAAAATAAACTATTAGCTCGATGGAAAACACAACATCTACCTTATCCCCTAATGCGAACAGACTCTTTTATGGTAGTTGCTTCGCTTTAATCACTACCGCTTTTTCTTTTAGCATAAGGGCGGGTATTCTACCGCAACTAGGTGCAGAACTCAGTTTAAGCGGAGAGCAACTGGGCTTTATCAATTCTATGTGGTTTTTAGGTTTCCCGATCTCTATGGTTATAGGGGGCTTAATCTACCATAAAGTAGGAGGAAAAGCCATTATGCAATTTGCCTTTTTTGCACATATGATCGGTATTATAATGACTGTTTATTCTGGCAGCTATACCGGCCTACTAATATCAACCTTACTTATTGGTTTAGGTAATGGTTGTACTGAAGCAGCTTGTAATCCAATGATCGCTGATGCCTACCAAGGGGTTAGGATGAGTAAGATGATGAACCGATTTCATATGTGGTTCCCAGGTGGAATTGCTATAGGTAGTGTTATCTCTACCTTTATGACGGATGGTTTCAATATTTCAGGCGGTTTACTTGGTGGAGGTATGCAATGGGAGAGTCAGATTTGGATTATCCTTATTCCTACCTTAATCTATGGTTATATTTTCCTTGGTCAAAAATGGCCAGAAGCCAAAGTGCACGAAGCGGCTACCATTGGTGGGAACCTAAAGGCAATGGCATCTCCGTTATTTATTTTTATGATTATATGTATGGCATTGACCGCAATTTCTGAATTTGGTCCCCAACAGTGGTCAAGTCTTATTTTAGAAAAAAGTGGTGCTAACCCCATGCTTATATTAGCGTTGGTAACTGGTTTAATGGCGGTTGCCCGATATTTTGGTGGAAGTGTTGTTAAGAAATTTGACCAGACCGGAGTTTTATTGGGGTCAGCAATTATCGCGACCATAGGGATATTCCTATTTAGTACCCAAACAGGGGCTATGGCTTATGTAGCAGCTATATTCTTCGCTTTGGGAGTTGCCTATTTTTGGCCAAATATGATTGGCTTTATTGCAGATAAGATTCCGAAAAGCGGCGCCTTGGGAATGTCTATTATTGGTGCGGTAGGTATGTTCTCCACATCAATTTTCCAACCTATTATAGGGGGGTGGATCGATTCTGACAAAGCTGTAGCTGCTGCAGCAGGATTAACTGGGGATGAGCTAGAGTTGGTCGCCGGACAAGCTACTTTAAGAACCATGGTCACGTTTCCTGCTATTTTAATTATCCTCTTTATCATCTTGTGGTTCTGGATGAAAAAACGCAATCAAACCTCAGCAGCGGAAGCCACTATTGGACAACCCGCTACAGAGCTGTAAACCTTAAAAATCTGTGCCAATTAGGTCCATAGCCTTTTATCTTTCTTGTATTAAGAAGGACGGAAGGCTATGCAGAACCTTTAAAACAATAGTATTTATGAAAATTGGAATGAATATGTTGCTTTGGACCAACCATGTCACAGCGCAACATTACCCTATAGTTGAAAAAATTAAGTTGGCCGGATATGATGGCATAGAGTTGTTTTTAGGCGAAGGGGATGTAAGTCATTACACAAAGCTTGGCACCTATTTTAAGTCGCTAAACCTAGGAGTAACGGCCGTTGCAAGTTTAGCACCAGAGGAAAATATTGCTAGTCCAGATGCCAAAACTAGGGAAGCCGGATTAGATAAGCTTAAATGGTCTATAGATGTTGGTGCAGCATCAAATGTAGAAGTCATCTGCGGTCCTTTTCATTCTAGCTTTGCCTATTTTACCCGCCAGCCCCCTACTCTATTGGAGAGGGAAAGGAGTGTTGAAATGCTGCAAAAAGCTGCTGAATATGCGGCTACGGCAGGGATTATTCTTGCTCCAGAGGCCTTAAATAGGTTTGAATGCTATTTATACAATACTATGGCCGATCTAAAAACATTGGTCGAACAAGTAAATCATCCTAATTTGGGTGCCATGTACGATAGCCATCACTCCCATATAGAAGAAAAAAGTCAGGCAAACGCCATAAATACCATTGCGCCCTTTCTTAAGCACGTTCATATTAGTGAAAATGATCGTGGAACACCTGGTAGTGGTCAAGTACACTGGAAGGAAGTTTTTAGCAGCTTAAAGGAAATAGATTATGATGGTTGGCTAACCATTGAGGCCTTTAGTACCGAGATTCCCGAATTTGCGAATGCCATTAATGTATGGAGGGATTTTTCCCCTTCGGAGGAAATATATACCAAAGGCTTAGACTTTATTAAACAAGGGATGCAAAAGTAAACTGAGGAATTAAGCGAATTATTTGTGTATGATCCCTGTACCATCGGACCCTACATTATTGAAACAACACGCTTTAAAGCAATACATTATGAAAAATTACTTTTACCTATTAATCTGTATTTTCATCGTTTCCTGTTACGGCAAAAAAACTGCTCAACAAGAAACTAAAACTACTAATGATGAGCCTATACAGTGGTTAACTTTTAATGAAAAGGACAAGAACGCCAAACACATTGTATTCATCTCAGGGGATGAGGAATACCGATCCGAGGAGGCATTGACTCAATTAGCGAAAATTTTAACAACCCACCATGGTTTTAAGGCTACCGTTCTGTATGCCCAAAATCCAGAAAAACCAGGTATAATCAATGCCAATTATGGTAAAAACATCCCAGGTCTAGAGGCTTTGGCTACAGCAGATATGATGGTTATGTTTACAAGGTTTCGCGCTCTTCCAGACCATCAAATGAAGCATATAGATGCCTATTTAAAATCGGGCAAGCCGGTCATGGGAATCAGAACCGCTACCCATGCCTTTAATTTTAAAGCCGATTCCACTTCCAGCTATAAACATTACGGTAATTACTACAATGGCGAAAAAACGGAATGGAAGGATGGATTTGGACGATTTATACTAGGGGAGAACTGGATTAATCACCATGGGCATCACAAACATCAGAGCACTAGGGGCATCATTGCAGAAGGAGCCAGATCACACCCAATCACCAATGGATTGGAGGATGGAGACGTATGGGGGCCTTCCGATGTATACGGTGTACGACTACCACTTCCTGGCGATTCACAGCCAATAATTTTGGGACAAGTTGTAAATAGATCCGGGGAATTTGATGAAAAGGATATTTTCTATGGAATGAAGCCAACCGACAATGATGTGGCAAAGACCAACGATAAAGGAGTTGATCTAAACAACCCTATGATGCCAATAGCCTGGACCAAGAGCTACAAGCTAGTAGACGGCAAAACGGGAAAGGTAGTGACATCTACCATCGGAGCGGCCAATGACCTATTGATGGAAGGCACACGAAGACTCTTGGTAAACGGGGTATACTGGGCAATGGAACTTCCGGTACCCGCCAAAGCTGATGTTTCCTTAGTGGGGGATTATAATCCTACCACCTTCCAGTTTAGAAAAGATGAATATTGGGAACAAAAGCAACTGAAGGTCATAGATCTTAAATAAAGAAAAATTGTACTTTACACCTATCCATATCTAACCTTTTAATCATATAAACACTATGATCCTTTCCTGCCTTGTGAAAACTATTTCCCTTCGCAGGAAAGCTTTTGTAGCGCGATCCAGATAGTAGGTTTCACAAAATTGTAATCCACTACTCTAATATTCTTTCTTCATTATTTTATTTTGTTCGGAATAGAAACAAAACCAATTCTTTTACCCTCCCTAAAATTCCAGACTCCTATTAAAGGAATACCTTTCTATTACTCCAGTTGGTCAGGACTTTAAGGATCTCATATTATGCGCTACATTCCTAAAATAAATCTAGCTAGCAAAATATGAACGGTAATTAGTGAAACAGAAATCACCATTACCTCTATGGCATTGTTAACCCAAGGTATCTATGTTTTGTTTGAAAATAATTACCCTAGTTAAAAGAATATGTCGCCGTTATAAATAACACAGTTCCTATTAAATATTGACATTTAAAATGCATTTTTAGTCCACTTTACTTCTGCAGAATAACTACCAATCACCTTAGCTACAATCAATTACATAGTATCAAATTGAATTTTAGAAACATCCTGATCAAAATTAGCTACCAAACACTATTGTAATAAAATTATTCAGGGACAATAATTTATAAGATACCATTTCCTCTAAACGGTTTAAAAAAGTCATTTTCAATCGTTTAAAATCCAATTTATTCGACGAATGGAAAGAATTCCGTATTTTCGCAGCTGTTTCACAACTTTATTGTTTATGTCAGAATCTTCTTATTTAACAAGTAAACTACAAAATTTACTTCAAATTAATCCTACTATTTTTAGTTGGATTATGGAAGAACCAATAGATGGTTTATGGTTTTTTGAAAAAAACACTAATGATAGTTTTTGGGTGAGTCAATCTTTTTGGAAGAGTTTACAATTTGACTTATCTGAATCTGATTTTAACATTTCAGTTTTAAAAGAAAAACTTGGAGCTAAAACTATTGAAGATCTTCAAATTTTCATTAAATCCTTAGGTAAAGATAATTTAGAAAATTCCTCCGTACAGCTTTTTGTTAAGGATGCTTTGGGCAACCAACAGAATTTAAACGTAGAGGCATACCCAATACAAGACAAGCAACATACTCTGTTTTATTTGTTGCGGTTTATTACATCTAAAAATGGATTTGAACAAGAACGAATTGACCTTAACGCACATATAGATATTTATGAGCAAACAAATGAAATTGCACATATTGGCGGCTGGGAAGTTGATTTACTAAAACAAAAAGTATACTGGACCAAGACTACAAAAGACATCCATGAAGTAGATAGCGATTACGAACCTGGATTTGAAAAGTCCATTCACTTTTTTAAAGAAGGCTGGAGTAGAGAACTTATAATCAACTCATTTAATGATTGTATTACCAATGGCACCTCCTACGATGTTGAAAGTAAAGTAATCACGGCAAAGGGCAAGGAAATTTGGGTCCGAGCATTTGGAAAACCAGAATTTAAATTTGGAAAATGTATCCGAGTTTACGGTGCCTTTCAGGATATAGACGACGAAAAGAAACGAGAAGTTGAATACAAAGAAACTAGGGACCGGTTTGAAAAAATATTTGCAAACTCCCCTATTGGGATTCTTTTGGTTAATAAGGACAATAAAGTAATTGATATTAACCTAGCCAGTATACAGATTTTTGGCTTTGAAAACCTTTCCAAAGAGGAAGTATTACAGCTCACCTTTAGAGATGTCATTCACCCCGACGATCTTGCTACTGCCATTGATTTTCGAAATAGATTAATAGCTGGAGAAATAAACAGTTACAAATTAGAGGTAAAATGCCTACACTCCACTGGAAAGATAATTTGTTGTAAAATAAACACCTCCATAGTTCCAGGGTTAGGCAATCATGAAGATCTTGTGATCACTCAAATTGAAGAAATTTCGGAGCAAAAAGAGTTACAGCGTGTGGCCAAGGAAAACGCTGATAAATTTAAAAAGGCCTTTGACAACTCTCCTAACGGAATGGGCGTTATAGGTCTTGACCGCAATTGGGTGTTGTTCAACAACAAGTTAGCACAAATGATTGGCTATTCTAAAAAGGAGTTTCGCGAACTTAGATTTAAGGACATTACCTACCCAAAGGATTATAAAAATGATAACCATTTAATTGAAAAGCTTCTTAAGGGGAAAATTGAAAACTATACTATTGAAAAAAGATATATTCATAAAAAAGGACATTTAGTCCACTGTCATTTTCATGTTGGGGGTATTTATGATGAAGGAGGAAATGTAACTTCCCTTATCGGTGAGGTCGTAGACATGACAGAGTCTATATTGAGCCAGCAGGCATTGCAACGTAGTTTAAACGAATTAAAGGCCTTGCTAGACGCTACCACCCAAATATCTATTGTAGAGACAGACCTTAACCTCTCTATTAGAAAATTTAACAAAGGGGCAGAAAACCTATTGGGATACTCTTCCGATGAAGTGGTAGAAAAAACCACTGCGGCCATTTTTCATGTAGAGGAAGAGATTACCGACTACGTTAAAGAACTTTCTGAAAAATATGGACATCCTGTAGCCCGGGAGGCTGCCTTTACTTATGAGGTGGAACACGGCAAAATAGAACCTAAAGAATGGTCCTATATCAGAAAAGACGGCAGTATATTTCCCGTTCAGCTTGTAGTTACCCCTATACGGGATAGCGACGGAAATACAACCGGATATTTAGGAGTTGGAGCCGATATTTCTGAGCTAAAGGCAATGGAAGAATCACTAATCACGGCCAAGGAAAAGGCCGAAATGGCTAGTAAATCCAAGTCGGATTTTCTAGCGAATATGAGTCATGAGATTAGAACACCATTGAATGGCATCATTGGTTTCACGGATCTTTTAATGAAAACAACACTTTCGGACAGTCAACAAAATTATATGAAGACCGTTCATATCTCTGCTATATCCTTATTAAATTTAATTAACGACGTTTTAGATTTCTCTAAAATTGAGGCAGAAAAATTAGAGTTAAATATAGAAAAAGCCGATTTGGTGCAACTTTGTGGTGAGGCCATCGACCTCATTAAACACCAAGCTCATGACAAAGAATTAGAGGTATTACTAAACATTTCCCCACAAATAAAGCGTTTCCTTTACGCCGATACCGTACGTCTAAAGCAAATTATCATAAACCTCTTAGGGAATGCTGTGAAATTTACACTTCAAGGAGAAGTAGAATTGAAAGTAGAGGCTAAATCAATAGGAACAGAAGAGGGTGAAATGTTGTATAAGTTTTCTATACGAGATACCGGAATTGGTATTGCCCCAGAAAATATGGACAAAATATTTCATGCCTTTGATCAAGAAGATGCATCTACCACCAGGAAATTTGGTGGGTCTGGACTTGGCTTAACTATTAGCAACCGCATATTGGAACTTATGGGGAGTAAGCTTCAAGTAAAAAGCACCCCAGATGTGGGCAGTGTATTTTATTTTGAAGTAACTTTTAAAACAGAACTGGAACAAAAAAGAGATCAGGCACTTACCCGCAACGTAAAAAATGTATTGGTGGTAGATGATAATTCTAACAACCGTACTATACTGAAAGACATGCTAGCCGTAGACCAAATCAATACCACCCTACTGTCTAATGGAATTGAAACCATAAATACTTTACAAAAAGGTGAAACATTTGATTTGGCTATTATCGATTACCACATGCCGTATCTAAATGGGCTAGACCTCATTAAACACATTAGAACCGTACTTAAAATTTCCGAAGACAAACTTCCTATTATCCTTTTGCACAGTTCTGGGGACGACAATAAGGTGCGGCAAAAATGCGCTGAATATCAGGTACAATTTAATGTGGTAAAACCCATACAAATGAATGCTCTTTTTAAACTTATTGAGCAAGTACAAAATCCGGATATTCAGAACTCTATAGACTCATTAAATACAGAGGATTTAAATATCTCCGACTACAAATTTAGGATTATGGTTGCGGAAGATAATATGATAAATAAACATTTAACGCGAACAATTCTTAAAAAATTGCTCCCCAAAGTAGTGCTGATAGAGGTGGATAATGGTGAAGAGGCTGTAGAAGCTTATAAAAATAATAAAATCGATTTAATATTAATGGATATACAGATGCCACTATTAAGCGGTTTTGATGCTTCTAAAGAGATAAGAAAACTAGAAAATAATGAAACTCGCATTCCTATTATCGCATTAACCGCAAGAACGGTGGCAGGAGAACGCCAAAAGTGTCTTGATAATGGCATGGATGAATACGTGACAAAGCCTGTAGTGATGGATACAATTAAAAAAGTCATTATCGACTTTTTAATCGTATCCAATTAACTTTAGTTATATATGCTAAGGCACAACTCAGAAAATATAAACTAACACCCTAAAATACCAAGTGCATAATAATAAAATCATAATAATAGAACGTGAAGACCAGGAGCGTGCCAATCTAAAAAAGATGCTCAACAACAGTTCGTTTGAGGTCATCGAATTAAGCGACAGCATGGCTGCCATACAGTGGGTCATGGAGCACGGCAATCCAAAACTTCTCATTTTAGAAGAAGCAACGACTCCGCTAAACGGATGGCAAACCATGGATTATATGCGGAGCGAGCTTAAAAAGGAACATCCAACACTAATTGTATTAGATTCTGACACAGAAATAACAACCAAGAAGCTACAGGGCTTTTTAAGGAAACCATATACGGAGAAAACCCTTGTCGATGTAGAGGAATTTTTAAATAAGATTGAAATTACGAGTGAAATCGAGGAAATGCCAAAACCTTATTCGCTTACGTATTTGGATGAATTGTCAGATGGTAGTATGGAATTTATAATGGAATCTCTTGCTCTTTTTAACACTACTATTTCCAAAAAACTAATACAACTCCAAGAAGCCTTGGACCAACAACAATTGGCAGAAATTCGTTCAATTGCACATAACATAAAACCTTCTTTTCAAATGATTTTAAATCATGTTGGAAAGGAACTTTGTCAAACTATGGAGCATTCCACCAGCCATGAAGAATTAGCCGTATTAATTAAAGAATTGAATCAAGAATATAATCTAATAAAAAATCAAATTGAATTAGATTTCCCAACAGCATACGATTAAGATGAAAAAAAAGATATTAGTAATAGAGGACAACCCTATGGTTGTTAAATCTCTTGAGTTTAAGCTTTTAAAAGAAGGCTACGATGTTTCTATTGCTATAGACGGAAGAAGTGCAATGGAACAATTAGAGGCAAATAAATTTGACTTAATCCTAACCGATTTAATGTTGCCTTTTGTTTCTGGAAGTCAACTAATAGAACACATAAAGAAAAATCACCCTAATATCCCCATCATTGTGCTGTCTACAGCAACCCAAGAAGATATAATCACCGAAGCATTTACGATGGGCGTCGATGATTTTATAACAAAACCTTTTAGTCCAAATGAATTGGCTTTGCGCGTTAAACGAAGTATAGGCTCCTTTAAAAATCAATTCACCCATAAATAAAATGTACCCCTAGGGTCCTCCAGTTTCCTTTTCATGAATCTACCCGCTTACATATTTGAATTGCCTACCATTCTTGAAATAAACCTGGTGATGACTTTGATATTCTTTACTCTCGCACTTTTATTAATCAGCCTTATACTATATCTGCGGGTCCATAAGAATATTCAAAATCGAAGAAAAGAAAAATTAGATATCTTATTAATCGATTTTATCAACAACTATTTGTTCAATGAAGATTTTAATAAGTCTACCGAAATCGAAGTCTTTAAAACAAAGCATCTTAAAACTCCCCTTGACAACCAAATAGCCACACATCAAATTCTAGTTTTTGCTGAAAATTTAAAAGGTGAATCTTCGGCTGTTATAAAGGAAATATTTCATGGTTTTGGATTATATCAAATTCTAATCTCGGATTTAAAGAAAAAGGCTTGGTATAAACAAGCCAAGGCGCTATACGTTTCGTATCAATTAGACCTAGAAATCCCCATCCCCTTAGTTGATTCATTGATCAATGCCAAAAATAATGACCTTAGACAGCAAGCGTTTTTATACTTTCTTCATAGGTCTACCGACAAACCTTTAGAATTTTTAGACAAAGTAAAAACACCCCTAACCCTGTGGCAACAGATTCATATAGAAAATGGCCTTAAGAGTTTTGAAGGAGAAACCCCAGATTTCTCTAGATGGCTATATCATGAAATAACTACTGTGGTGATGTTTTGCATGAAAATGGTAGCAGAATACAACCAGTATCAGCACATCCCAATTTTATTGCAATTTTTAAACCACGAAAACCACGAAATTCGTCAGCAGGCCATTATTTCTTTACGAAAAATGGAAGTTCCCAAAATGATGTCAATTTTAATTGAGAATTTCCCAGAAGAAAGCATTCAAATAAAACAAGAAATCTTAATAACAATAGGTGAAATTGGTACTGAAGAACACCTTAAATCTGTTGCTCCCTTTATCCAACAAGAGGAGTCGATCCTTAAAGTGGAATACCTGAAAATGGTGCGTTATTTTAACCCGAATACCTTTAAGAAACACAAAGGTGACTTCGAGAATATTATACATGATAAGTATGTTTAGATTTACTGGAAACAACTGGGCTCTATATTTATAAATTAATTTGTTTAATAACAACATTTAAATCGTAGGTACACTTGGATTTTAACTTTTTTGAATTTATAGACATTGCAAGTTTGCTGTTTTTGGCCTATGGTTTAATTATCATTACAGGTTATATTTTTTTGGCGCTATTTTCTTTATTTGAACTTCGCGATTATAAGCGCAAGCACAATTTTAAAGATGAAGTTGCCTTGTTACAATCTTCTCATCTACCCAAAATATCAGTTCTAGCCCCCGCTTATAATGAAGAAGCAAATGTCATTGAAAATGTAAGATCCTTACTCACACTCGATTACCCTTCTTTTGAAATCGTAATTATTAATGACGGGAGTTCCGATAATACGCTGCAAAGTTTAATAAGCACATTTGATCTTTACCTAGATGAAGTCCTGTATTTTTCTCATATCAACACAAAGAACGTTAGAGGTATATATTCTTCCAAACATCAGGCATATAAGAATCTAAAAGTTGTAGATAAGGAAAATGGTGGGAAGGCGGATGCTTTAAATACGGGGGTTAATTGCTGTAGCCACGATATTATCTGCTGTATAGATGTCGATTGTATTTTGGAGAGGGATGCACTCTTAAAACTGGTAAAACCATTCTTAAACAACGATAAAAAAGTAATTGCCTCTGGAGGTATTATCCGTGTTGCCAATTCCTGTATAATAGAAGACGGTAGGATTATAAAGGTTCGTTTACCCGACACCTTTCTTGCCCGTGCACAGATTCTAGAATATTTCAGAGCATTTTTAATGGGCAGAATGGCATGGTCCCGTGTAGATGGTTTGCTGCTCATTTCAGGAGCATTTGGAATGTTCGACAAGAATACCGTCATTGAATCGGGTGGATATAATCCAAATACGGTAGGTGAGGATATGGAGCTGCTAGTCCGTATGCGACGCTTAATGCGGGATAAAAACATACCATACACCGTAAGTTTTGTCCCCGATCCATTGTGTTGGACTGAAGTGCCCCAAAGTTGGAAGGTTTTATACAGGCAAAGAAACCGTTGGACACGGGGAACCATAGAAACTTTAAGCTTGCACAAAAAGCTGCTTTTTAACCCAAAATACGGGGTATTAGGCATGCTCAGTACTCCCTACTGGATGTTTTTTGAATGGTTTGCACCAATTATCGAATTTATTGGAATCATATTTTTATTTTTTATGTTCATTTTCGGTCAGTTAAATGGGCAAGTCTTCCTTATATTTTTCGGAGTAGTGTATACCTTTTCTATTTTATTTTCCACAACGGCCTTATTTTTTGAAGAATATTCTTTTCAACAATATAAAAAGCCCAAATACATGATTCGCTTACTTCGCACTGCTCTGCTAGAGCCTATTTTGTATCACCCTTTTGTAATGTGGGCTGCGGTGAAGGGAAATATCGATTTAATACTAGGGAAAACATCTTGGGGACAGATGACACGTACTGGCTTGTCTAACCCATCAAAAACGAAAACGAAAAACTAATAACGCTTTTTTTATTATTGAATATGTCAAAACATACATTTAAACCGCTTTTTCTATTTCTTCTGATCTTGCACTTCATACCCCTTTCTGCTCAAACAGAATTGTCTACAGATGAATTATACACCCATGCCAGAACGGCCGCCTTTGAGGAAGACAATTACGAAAAAGCTATCGTCTTGCTTAAAAAAGCATTGGTAAAAAGTCCCAATTATTTAGAGGTAAGCGTCTTTTTAGGCCGATTATATACTTATACCGACAGCCTACCAAAAGCCAGAATAGTTTTTGAGGAAGTTTTACAAAAAGAAACAGGTCACGAAGAAGCATCACTGGCATACGCCAACCTTGAATATTGGAATTCAGATTCCGAGAAAAGCTTATCCATTGTCAACTTGGGCTTGGACCAACATCCAAACTCCGAAAAACTAGGACTGTTAAAGGCGAAAATTTTAAAGGATTTAAAACGCTTTGAAGAATCTCGAACGGTTATAGACCAGTTGCTGAAAAATAATCATGAATTCAGCGAAGCTAGAAGTCTCTTGGGTAGCGTTAATAGTTCAGCTGCGAAAAACAGCATTGGACTAAGCTACGACTTCATATACTTTGATAAACGATTTGACGACCCATGGCATATAGCAAGTATAGACTATAGTAGACAAACCAAATTAGGTTCTGTAATTGCCCGTTTTAATTATGCCAATAGATTTACAACCAATGGAGCACAATTTGAAATAGATGCATACCCAAGGATTTCAAAGCTTTTTTACGCCTATGTAAGTGGTGGAATTTCAGAAAACAAAGGCATCTTCCCCCGATACCGAGCTGGCTTTTCCTTATATGCAAACCTTCCAGCATCCTTTGAAGCAGACGCCGGATTTCGTTTTCTAGCCTTTTCTGGTAATACTTGGATCTATACCGTTGGTGTAGGTAAATATTATAAAAGTTATTGGTTTAATTTACGAACCTACCTTACCCCTTCCACCAATTCTATCTCCCATTCCTACTCCTTAACGACAAGATATTATTTTGGAGGCGCAGACGACTACCTCAGTTTTAAAATTGGAACCGGTATATCCCCAGACGATAATGTAAACACCGTAGCCTTTGACCCTGAAAACATTTATAAACTGAAATCTATAAATATGGCGATAGGCTATAGAAAATTACTCTGGGACACCAATGTATTTAGTATTAAGGCCTCTTTAGAAAATCAGGAATACGCACCAGAAACCAAGGGAAACCAACTTTCCCTAAGTATTGGATATAGTAAACGATTTTAAATTATGGCAAAAAAAATCTTTGGCTTGTTACTTATTCTTGTTATCGGAATTCCCATCACCATGTGGGTAAGCTGGTTGGTTACACCTAAAAAAAAGTTAGTAATAGCTTTGGTAGACAAAACCGTTCTAACCTCTGAAGGACAAGAGCATATTTCATTAGGGTGGATATTAAACCAAAACCGATACACCAAAACTACTGATAAACCTTACAAAATAAGTGAAGATTATTTTGGATTTTTCCCCTTAAAAGATGAAGCGTTTCAATTAAAAGGTCTGGAAAGATTTACCCATGACCAATTAAGAAAATTAAGTGCCGATGCCGATATGGCCTATTTTACAGACACTTATGGGATATATAATAATGAATGGTATAAGAAGGGTGATATTGGCGCTCAATCGGGCATGCTATATGGAGGTTTAAGCAATGAAGACCTAATCTTATTAAAGGCCATGAAAGAACGAAACAAACTCATTATTACCGAGTTTAATACCATAGGTTCCCCTACCCGTTCACAAAATCGCAAGAAATTTGAAGAGTTGTTCCAACTGAAATGGACAGGGTGGACAGGCCGTTACTTTGATACTCTAGACCCCAATAAAAACTTAGAAATCCCTCACTGGCTTATTGCAAATTATAAAAGATCCCATAGCGGTGCTTGGCCTTTTACCCGCGCTGGTCTCGTTTTCGTAAATGATAGCGACCAAGTAGTTATTTTGGAGGAAGGTCTACATATAGACAATGCCTTGCCCTATATACACGCTACTCCCGAGGGACAAAGCAATTGGAATTTGCCCGAGAAAACGAAATATCCCTTTTGGTTCGATGTTATGGTGCCCAATTTAGAGGTGAATACTGTTGATGCTTCTTTTAAATTAAGTCTTTTACCAGAAGGGAAAAAAGAATTGGCAAAATATAATATTCCAGAAACCTTTCCAGCAGTTACGCGCCATCTAGGGGAAGACTATCGCTTTTTTTACTTTTCGGGCGACTTTAGCGATAATCCCATTAGGCTAAACAGCTCCTATTTTAAAGGAATCGGATTTTTTAAAGGTTTCTTTTATGATGACCGTGATCCCTTAGAGCGCGGTAGTTTCTTTTGGAAATTTTACAAACCCATGGTCACCCAGATTTTGAAAACCGAAATGCAATTGATAAATCAGGATTAATAATTAGGAGTATACGCTCTATAAATCGAATCTGGGACTAACTTAGCGCCTTCCATTATTTCGCCATTACGCCTTTTAAAGGCCTCAAAAGCCGCTTGTAATTCCTTCTTTTTTTCAGAATTTTCTATTAAAACCTCCCCCATATTCTCATCCAACTGATACAAGCTGTTTCCGTTAAGATGATAGTTCCCCATTACAAAATCGACCAAATCGGTTTTAGTCTGCATCAATGGGGTTTGATGGATATTCCTAAATTTACGGACCGTATCCAAACCAGTACCCACAAAACTCACCTGACTAGGAACTTGTAGTTGGTGGTTATTCTCCAAATAATTCAGTAAGCTCGGCGCAATATCAAAATGACTAGAAACCGATGCAATATCAGCAGTCCGTGTCAACATAGGTGAATAGATCAGCAAAGGTACGTGATAGCGATCTATCTTAGTACTCATTGGGATCTCCGGAATACGGTGGTCACCAGTGATCAGGAAAATAGTGTTTTCATAATCACCCCGTTTCTTATATGCTTCCATAAATGTTTTAATAGCGTCGTCTGCATAGAGTATGGTAGCATACTGATTGGCATAGCCAGCATAGTCCTTCCTTTTCTCACTATCAAAACCTAACGCTTCTAAATGCTGTTCAAATTTCTTCTTATAATAGGTATTGTCATGCAATAAAAACGGGCTATGTGTAGTAATGGTAAGTAAAATATTGAGTTTAGGTTTTGCTAGAGTATCTTCTGCTTGGTTATTTAAATAATAGCGATATAATTCATCATCACCGTAACCCCATGTGAAATTATTATTAGCAGGTAGTTTCTTATAGGTGCTGGGAAATGACCCCTCATCAAAGATATGATCTATCCCGTTTTTTTTAAGATAGCCTTTCATGCCATCAAAACTAGCATCCCCACCATAATAGAAGGTAGTTTCATACCCATTGTTCTTTAAAACACTTAAAAGTGAGTTTTCATTGGGCATCTTATCTTCAAGTGCTAGAAATCCGTTCTCGGCAAAGGGAAGTGAACCTACTATTGAAGGCAATACCGCAAAGGTTCTCCCTCCGTTACTCAAGAAGTTTTTCCAATATAGACTTTTTTGAGACAAAGAATCTAAATAGGGGGTGAAGTTTCCTAAATAGGCGCCTTCATTAGTAAAGGCCCTACCCAAACCTTCCACTACAATAAAAACAACATTAGGAGCCTTCTGCTTCGGTTTAAAAAACGGAGAAAGCACGTCGTCCTTAGAATTAGTACGTAAAAAAGGATATGCATCATCTATATAATCTATAGATTTTAAACCGACCAATTGCATAGCTCCAGGACCTCCCAAATAGTCATCGGCATAAATATCTACCTCATATCCATTGTTGAAAAAGTAAGTCGCTGCTTCACTATAAAAATGTTCAGATTTATTAATTACCAAGTTGTTTGCAAAGTCTGTGCTTAATTTGGGCTTAGCCACTCCTTTAGCGATCCCAGTAGTATAAATAAGTAATGAAACAACAGGTAAAGCAATAGCTGCGACTTTAGGAGCTTTCCATTTTCTTGGAATAAAATAAAGCGCCAATAAAAGTGGGATTAAGACTAAGAGTAAACCCATTACGGAAAAGAACGACACGCCTCCAGATGCCCCTACAGTCTGTTTAATATCTTGAATAGAATACCCGAATAGGTCGGCGCCTAGTAAAACTAGAGACGTATTATAGTAACTTATTAAACTTAGATGGATCGCAAATAAGAGTACCAATAGTACTCCAAATAGTATCTTGGCAAATCTTTGATTTAGAAAATAAATAAAGACAAAAGCAATACAAGGAATAAAAATCCATTGCACCCAAAATACGGTATCGATAAACATACTGGACTTCAGTAAGCTAAAGTAACCCATTGGTAAAAAGTGACTCCCCTTATATACAAAGAGTTCCAAGGCACTTATACCCCATAGGTAAAACAAGGCAATAAGCGCATAGATACTAAAGAATTGTACAGCTTTAAGCAGGGTTGATTTTAAAATATTTGGGGTCATAGGGAACTTCATATAATAAACTTTATCTACTTGGGTCTCTTATTTTGACTTCGAAATTAACAAATTATAGCATGGTTAATAATCAATAGCACCCTAAACTTATCTTTTGACAAATATAAGTTTGTATTCTTAGAATATCTTCACGCCCATCACTTTAGTTTCATAAGAGGAGCACTACAATCTTCCTAATTTCTATTAATAAAAACAGTAAACTCTTGAATTCTGATTTTTGATTCTACAACGGGAACAATATCCCTAATGGTGGTACATTTCTAATCTGATTACCGAAGGGTGATATAAAGTTAGTTCTCCGTTAGTCCCTGAATTTTAACCATGACTTGTTGAACCAGTAGATCACATTTGGAATTTCCAAATTCAAAGGCATTTTTAGAATTGGTGAATTTTAGGATAGATTCTTTCATCATATTCCTGGCTCTGTGCAACCTCACCTTAACATTGCTGGTACTTAACCCAAGGCTCAACGAGATTTCAGAAATATCCAGGTCTTGGACCTCCTTTAACATAAAAACGACCTTATACTTTTCGGGTAATTGGTCTATCGCTTTTTCCACTATTAGAACTGATTCTGAGTGCATTGTTTTTCTCTCTGGATTCATTATGGACGTATCGGCAATTTGTATCACTCCTTTTTCATTGTTTATATCCACTGTTCTATTCCGATTGGATTTTCGTTTCCGTTGCAATGCCTCATTAATTCCGATACGTATCAACCAAGTTGAGAATAGGGCATCGTTTTTAAATTGATATAACTTTTGGAACGCCTTGATATAGGTGTCCTGCATCACATCATCTATATCTGATGGCCTATCAATATAACTTCTTATCGTTCTAAACAATAATTGGTTATACCGTCTTAACAAAATTTCGAATAATTCTGTTTCACCTTCCAATACTTTTTCTACCACTACAAAATCGGGCAATGTTGCGTAGGGCGAGGTGTTTAATTTTTTTACGGGTCTACAGTCGTTCATTTCCAATATTTTACCATTTGATGCACTACTAGCAAAAAGGTTACAAAATTTTGTAACCAAAGGAACTTTATTTCATCCAAAGCTATGGAGAGTCTATCAGCAGACAATCAATAGCATCATAAAAAACACAAAATCAACTCATTACAAATTACTAAAAAGAAACATCAAATCATATTTTAATCCCTTAAACATATTGTATTTTGAACTATACCGTAAAAATTTTAGACAAAACCTGGTTAACACACAATGTGATGCAATTAGAGTTTGAAAAACCCAAAGGGTTTTCACACACTATAGGCCAGGCTGTAGAACTTACCCTTAACCAACCTGAATTTAAAACTAAGTTTGCACCCTTTACTCTGGTTTCTGAACCGGGAGAAGCACATCTTAAACTTATTATAAAGGTGTATTTAGACCACCATGGTCTTACCCAAGCATTATCCAAAGCCAAGATCTCTGACACCCTAATCATTACCGAAGCTTGGGATTCTTATGATTATAAGGGGAAAGGGACTTTTATTGCCGCCGGTTCGGGAATTACACCATTTATACCCATGTTCAGGAACTTACAACAAAACGACCAATTGGAAAATCATACCCTGATTTATGCCAACCGGACACAAAATGATATTATAATTAAGGAAGAGCTTACCCAACAGTTTAAGAAACAGTTTTATAATATTCTGAGTGATGAGCAGGTGGCACCCTACGATTATGGCAAAATAGACCAAACTTATTTGGCCACTAAAATACCGGCATTCGATGTTCATTTTTATGTCTGTGGCCCTGATGGTTTTATGCAGAGTGTAAAGAAAGCCCTTATCCGTAATGGCGCAAGGGAAGAAAATATTCAGACCGGATATTAAGAATACATATTTTAAATATTCTAAAAATAATTTTCCCTCTTTTTCTTATAACTAGATGAAAGTACGAGTTATACACTTGTAAACAGTCTGGCGGCCTAGAGCTGCCTAGCGGTTTCCCAAGATTTTAGGACAGCGGCAATCAGTACAACCACAACAATAGAATTTTAATCCCATTAAATATGAAAATAAATGGAACAACTAAGGACACCCAGGAGTCACCTTTACTAACTCCCCATGTAACTACCACTAGCAAAGCACAAAAAATAGCAAGTATTGCCCACCATTTTAAAAAGATAATGGAGACCATGGGTTTAGATCTTAGTGACCCTAGCTTAAGCGAGACACCACAAAGGGTAGCCAAAATGTATATAAATGAAGTCTTTAGGGGGCTAGATGCCTCCAACTTCCCCAAAGTGTCCTTCTTTGAAAACACTTATGGGTATGACAATATGATATTAGTGAAGGATATCACCTTTTTCTCCTACTGTGAACATCATTTTGTACCGTTTTTTGGAAAGGTAAGCGTTGCCTATTACCCAAATAAAAGTGTTATTGGCCTATCTAAGATTAATAGAATAGTACAATTTATAGCAAGCAAACCCCAAGTACAAGAAAAATTTACAGTAGCTGTGGGTAAGGTGTTGATGGAATTGCTTGCGACTCAAGATATTGCCGTAGTAGCGGAAGCCAAACATTTATGTGTCGCATCACGTGGCGTAAACGACCCAAATAGCCTTACTAAAACAAGCTTTTTGTCGGGGAAATTCAGAAAAAAGAAAGTCCAAAATCAATTCCTAACCGCCTTAACTCCTTGATTTTAAATATTTGTAACCTTTTCCTTTTTTGCGCATCCAATGGGAAACAAATACACACAATAAGATGAAAAATTATGCAAATCACATCAAAGTATTTGGGTTTTTATCATTGTTATTATTGGTAATCCCATTACAGGCTCAAGAGTCGCCCAAACTTACCGATCCCGAAATAGCATCGGTTGCGGTAGTAGCAAATCAGATTGATATTGACTTTGCCAAGATCGCATTGCAAAAATCTAAAAATAAAGAGGTGCAGGATTTTGCCAATCGTATGATAGAAGACCATACTGCGGTTATAGAGCAAGCGGTAGCACTAGTGACAAAATTAAAGGTAACCCCTATAGACAACGCCGTTAGTCAATCATTATTGAAACAAGCGGAAGATACCAAAGTCAACTTGGAAAAAGCTAAGAAAAACGATTTTGACAAGTACTATGTAGACAATGAGGTAGCTTATCACAAACAAGTAATTGGTGCGGTGAACGACCTTTTGATTCCCGAAACTAAAAATCAAGAGCTTAAGGAACTGTTGGAGACTGTAGTTCCTGCATTGGAAACGCACTTGGGACATGCTCAGATGTTACAAAATAAATTGACCTCAAAAAAATGAAACCTTTTTTAAAACATTATCACTTTCAGACCGTAATACTGGTATCCATTATACTACTATGGGGATTTGGACTTAAGGAGAATACTACCCAAGAACCCCAAGTACATACGGTAGAGATTATAAAAATGAAGTTTGTTCCGCAAAACCTAATCGTAAAAAAAGGGGATAAGGTAATCTGGATCAATAAGGATTTTATTCTGCACGACGTTACCGATGAAAAAAATGATAAATGGACCTCTAAACCCTTTGGCAAAAATGAAAGTTGGAGCAAGGTAATCACACAAGACGAGGCGTATTTCTGCAGTCTGCACAAAGTGATGAAAGGGACCATAAAAATTGAATCTTAGGTTGATTCTTAGTAGGTGTTTACAGGGTTGAAAAGAACTAGCCTAAAGCATTTTAGGCTAGTTCTTAACGTATAGGCAAGCCCATGGTATAGACACCCCTAAATACCACTTCCCCCCTTAGAAAAATAATTTCCTCCTCATCCAATGCCCGATTGACATTGAGAATAGAGTTAGGTCAATAATCTCATGAATAAAAACAAATAATGAATTATGAAAGCAGCTAATCCATTGAAATTGTTCGGTACACTGTTGATCGTCAGTATGATTTTTATTTTCAGTTGTACCAAGACTAGGACCATTACCGAAACCATAACAGAAATAGTAAATGATACTATAATTGAAACGGTCACAGATACCCTTACCTTACATTTAGATCCTGCCCTAGTTGCTGAGGGCAAAGAAATCTTTAGATATGACACCTTTGGTGATGAAGCCTTTTGGAGCGATATCTTACATATAGATAAGGCCATTTTGGGTGATGCTTTGGATGGATACGGAGATGGAGTGAGTCCAGCTACTGCCTTGGCGGTAGGTTTGAAGGTGGATGCCGAAGCGATACCTTTGGAAGTAGCAGCCGCTATTCAGGCTGGAGAAGTAGACCTCAACGATCCGGCGACTACTATTGCGCTCTTAAAAATGAACGCCGTTGTAGGTGTTACCGGAACCTTTAACGAAGAAGGTAATATGACCGCGGTCGGTATAAATTGCGCCCTTTGTCACTCCTCAGTAGACAACTCTTTTGCTGACGGCATAGGGAGACGTTTGGATGGATACCCCAATAGAGATCTTAATGTAGGTGCCATTATTAACCTGACCGATAACAAGAAATTTTTAGCAGACCTGCTACATGTAGATGAACCTACGGTAGAAGCAGTGCTTACAGGCTGGGGAGCAGGAAAATTCAATGCCGGTTTAATGGTCGATGGTATCGCTCTTAAACCCGATGGTAGTATTGCTGCCAATTTATTGCCGGCAGCATATGGATTACAAGGGGTAAATTTAGCTACCTATACCGGATGGGGAGATATTGTTTATTGGAATGCCTTTGTGGCCAATTTGGAAATGCACGGTCAGGGCTCCTTTACCGATTCGCGTTTAAACGACGCCGCTCAGTTTCCTATTGCTGCAGAAAACAATTTTGGAAATATTACCAATGATCCAGATCTGATTACCCCAAAACTTCCGGGGTTACAAGCGTACCAATTATCGTTACACGCCCCCACTCCCCCCGAAGGAAGCTATGATATGGCAGCTGCAACACGTGGTAAAACCTTATTCAACGGAAGTGCCCTCTGTGCAACCTGCCATATAGCTCCTATGTATACCGATGCTGGGTATAACCTGCACAGTGCAGAGGAAATAGGGATAGACGACTTTGAGGCGAAAAGATCTCCCACAGGGATGTATAGGACAACTCCCTTGAGAGGACTATTTGCTAGAATGAAGGGAGGATTCTATCACGATGGAAGATTTGCTACCCTTAACGATGTTATAAACCATTATGACAACCATTTTGGTCTAGAATTGAATGCCCAAGACAAAATAGATCTGGAAGAATATTTAAAATCGATTTAACAACAGTCGTAATTTGTGTTTATTGGTTGAAGCGGAAGTACCCGGGGGCCTTGGAATGTATCTCAGATCCCGGGTATTTTTTTAGATAGAAATCTACTAACATGGTTCAAAGTCGGGAGACTTTGCGCAACAGACTTCGTGCAGCAGCTTTGTGTAACATGGCTCAAAGTCGGGAGACTTTGCGCAACAGACCTTGCGCAACAGACCTTGCGCAGCGGACTGACTTTTATCATGGTAAACATCTAAACAAGATGTTACCTTCGGCAGGCAAGGGGAACGACAGAATTATTTTAATCTAAAGACTGAATGTTTATAAAGGATTTCATTTTCCAGACAACATAATAGCATAAATAAATAGCAGTAAACATGAAAAAAACAATTGTAATTACCGGTGCTGGCGGGGGAATAGGAATGGCTTGCGGAGAAGTTTTAAAAGATTATAAATTGGTGATGACCGATTATTCCGAATCAATAGTAAAGAAGGTTACTGACCAATTTACGCAACAAGGCTTTGATGTAGTGGGGATTGCATGTGACATTAGCAAGAAATCGGATGTAGAGAAGCTCAAAAAATTCGTTTTAAAACAAGGTGATTTTGGTGGATTGGTGCATACCGCTGGGGTAAGTGGCAGCGGGCAAAATCCAAAAATAGTTTTTGATATAGATTTGGTAGGCACCGATATTATTATTGATGCCTTTTATGAGGTGGCCAAAGAAGGTTCAGCATTGATCCTTTTCTCTTCCATTATGGGTCATATGGTACCTCCAAATATAGAATATGACGAGGCCTTGCGAAATCCGCAACAAGAAGGCTCCTACAAAACCGTGTTATCCTTTGTGGATAACAATGCGGACATTATGTACAACTTTGTCAAAAGAGGGGTGCAATTACTCTGCAAGGACAACGCTTTTCGCTATGGAGAAAATGGGGCTCGTATTATCTCCATATCCCCAGGTGTTATTATGACCCCTATGGCCATTAAGGCTTCGGAAGAACATCCAGAAGAAATGAACAGAATGAAGAAAATAACCCCCTTAAGGCGAAATGGGACCCCTGAAGATATTGCTGATGTAGTTCAATTTTTGCTCAGTAATAAGGCAAAGTTCATTACCGGAAGTGATATTCTTGTGGATGGCGGCATCCTTCCTGGGTTAATGAAATCGACCTAAAGGCCAAAATGATCTCATAAAATATTGGAGAAAATCTAATAGGTTTTCCGTTTAAGAAAATGAAAAGACCTAGTGGTAAATAAAACTATTTTTGTTCGAGGATGATACTTTTATTTACCTCCTGGCTTAAATATCTTCTCAATATTTTATGTACATCAATATTGTCTTGCATGCGCGTTATGAGCTGGGCATATTCCTCAAAATCTACTATTTTATTTTTTTTAGGAATATATCCAAAACCTTTATAGACCCCGTTTTCCACTACCACAATAGCACTTTCATCTTTGTGCCTTCCCACTTCTTTAATTATATACGTGGTGTTGGGCGATATACTTTGTGCTAGGGCTTTTTCTACCCTTCCGTTATAAGTTTCAACCGACTCCTCCTCTTGACATATCCCCTTACAAATTTTAAGATGGTAATGGAAACAGGCACCGGATATGTTCTGTAGTTTACAATACCTAGGACACAGTTGATGATCATTGCATAACTGATCTAAAAAAACACGACATTCATTTTGGTTGTAAAAGCTGAGAATAGGCGTTTTTAAATTACTTAATCGATCATATTTGAGGTTGGTAATCCCATTTTTGTCGATATAAGTACCAATACCGTATCGGTAGCGGGTCCTTTTTTGGGCTCGGTTGTATTTTGGGAAGTGTTTTTTTATTTCGTCCGACTCTAACAACAAGGCCAACAACTCGCTCCCCGTTGCCGTATACGTTATTTGTGTTGTTTCAAAGCACAGCCGTAGTTCTTTATGGTCCTTGCTATAACTATGGCTAAGTACACGTTGTTTTATGTCCTTAGCCTTACCAACATAAATAATTTGCCCCTCAGAATTTTTAAAATAATACACGCCTGTTGCATTGGGTAGATCGGTTACCGCTGATTTTGGCCATAATGGGGGGGCAAGCACCTTTTCGGAACGCGACCTTGACAAGAGTTGGAACACCCCTGCCATATCTAGCTCCCATAATTTTTCCAGTAATTCAAGGGTCGCCTCAGCACTTGCCTTGACGCTTTGCCGTTTGGAAAGCTTAACTCCCATATGGTTACACATTGCCCCTAAGCTATAACTCAGTTGCCCAGGGATCAATTTTCGTGATAGTCGAGCTGTGCAAATTTTATGACGTTTATATTCCCCGCCAAGAGATATCAGCTCGTTTCTTATACCTTGATAGTGGAAATTTACAAAGTGAGAAATAATAATACAATTCTTCGTTAACTCCACTACCTGCTTGGCAATTTCATAAAACTTTGGGGCAGAATACACCATCTCTTCCGTAACATCCAAATTACCGGATATACTATAGCCTAAGGGGATTTCAGGATTTACCAACGAATAAAATCGCTTTACGATCTTTGTCCCGTCGTGGATCAAAATGCAGATTTCTGTCATCTTATTGTTCTCCCCCTGCAGACCTGTAGTAGCTATGTGAATTATGGCGTACACCGAATTATTCTGATTTTTAAAACATGTTTAATTTTGAAAAAGTGAAGCAAGTTACTAGATAAAATATTAAAATTTTAAAAATTTTAATATTTTATCTACCCCAAAAGAGAGGTGTGTTCAAAAGTTTTTACTACCTTCTAAGCTGTTGGTAACAGGATGGAATCGCAGCGCTATATAAGAATTATATTTTCAATGATTCATAGAGAATCCTCTATAAAAGCAAAGCAACCATATATATTGGTACTCCACCTATAAACAATGAAAATCCAAGAATTTAACATCCGTTAAAATTGATAGTTCACCACACTAATTTACCATTTCACAACAAAACAAAGTAAGCGGGTAATAATACTAAAAATACTAGCAATATACTCACCAACACTACCGTTATAAATACTCTTCCTACGGTTGGGAAAAACAGTACTTTTGTAGCGCAATTATACTATAAATGGGACCATAAACATGATAACAAAATCTATACAACAAGCCCTATCCATAATAGTTATTTTTTTTTATGCATGGTTTGGCAATGCGCAGATTACCTCTAGCATTCAAAATTCTAGTTTTAATACCTGCGGCAACACCCTGCCCAAATCCGAATTAAATCTTGGAAGCCTTGTGCTTACAGAAGCCTTAGCAACAGATATAGGCATCGGTACCTATAAATTTTATATTGGCGCGCCTTCCAACTTTAACATTACAGCCAACTCCGCTGCAACAACGGGAAGCGATCTTACATCGGTCTCCGTAATCCAAGACCCGGCTAATGCCTCTAGATTAGAAATAACTCTTACCACTAATGCCCAAACCTCTTTGGACGTAATTACCATAGAAAATGTTAGAATTATATTAATTCCCACGGCAACCGCTACAGATGGAAATTTAAAATATATATTGTATGGTAATACCAATACTATAAATGGTCTAACGGATGGCGCTGCCATTGCAACGGTTTCCTTTGCTCCACTATCTGGGGGAACCGGAGTAAATCAGCAAGTATGTTCCCTATCCGAGTTACAAGCTATCGGTATTACGGGGTCTAATATCACCCAAAACAGAAATTTTACTTGGGAAAAAGAAATAAACGGGACATGGACCGCTATTTCAAATTCCGATTTCGAGGCATTGCCTATTAACCGGTCCAATATTTCCAATGGAATAAGTAAGTACAGAAGGTTAACCTCCATTGATCTAAATGGGCAGAGTTGTACTCAAGTTAGTACCCCCGCAACTATCACCGTAAACGAAATTAACCCTGGACGCATTACAGAGGGTAGCTCCCAAAATGTCTGCTCAGGGGAAATACCCCAACAAATAAGCACTGCTGGGGATGTAGCGGTTACTCCGGGTGGCGAAGATACCTATCAATGGTATAAATATGAATCGGGATCTTGGCAGCCAATTTCAGGTGCCACAGAAAATTTTTATCAACCCCAAGCCTTAGAGAAATCTACCGCGTTCAAAAGAAGAATTACCAACATATTAAACGGCCTTAGTTGTTTTAAGGAAACGCCTGCAGCTACCATTAATGTGAATTCCACTGTATTAGGAGGTACCGCAACCGATCAAAATATATGCACCCTAAACGAGTTGCAATTGTTAACTATAAATAATGGGGAGAACAATGGTAGTTATCAATGGCAAAAACGCAATGAGAACAATTGGGAAGACATTAACGGTGCGACCCAAAGTAACTATAATGCCACTGGAAATCTAATTCCTGGCGTACAGGAATTTAGACGGATTACCACAATTTCTGGGGCAAGCTGCCAAGGCACAAGTACCGTAGCTACTATCACCAATACCAATTTTATTGTAGGAAGTATAGCAGGTTCCGAAACCATTTGTTACAATCAAGTTCCTAATAATTTGACGTCCAACACCTATGCAACAGGATCGGGAAGTATCTCCTACCAATGGGAACGATTTGACGGTAGTGCATGGACGGTTATTTCAGGAGCCAACAATGCAGAATATCAACCTACCGCCCTAACTCAAACCACAAGATACAGAAGACAAGACAACATACAATTAAACGGACATAGCTGTTACGATTATACTAATGAAATTGAAATTGTCGTTCTCCAAGAAATCCAAGGAGGAAATACCAGTACAGACCAAACCATTTGTCAAGGCGAAGTTCCTGGGTCAATTACCGTTAGCAATGGTACCCCGGATGGACCTAACATTACCTATCAATGGCAATCTAGAACCACAGGAAGTTTTACCAATATAAACGGGGAGACCAACGCTATCCTTAACTTTACCAGCGCTCCAACTACTAACACAAAATATAGAAGGCAGACCATAATAAGTAATAATGCAAACGTTTGTTACCAAAACTCAACGGAAAGCACGGTTCTTTTAAACAGTATAAGTATTGGAACCATCGGTAACAATCAAGATGTCTGTGAGGGACAGCAACCAGGTACCATTATTGCCTTGAGCAATTCAACAACCCCCGGAACTCTAACCTATGCATGGGAAGCTTCTACGGATAACGGTATTAGCTGGACTTCCCTTCCCGCTGCTACTGGCACTACCTATACGCCCGGAATCCTCACAGCTTCCACTAGATTTAGGCGACTGGATTCCAGTATATTAAACGGAAAGCAGTGTACAGCATATACCAATAAGGTCACTATTAACGTAGCTGGGACAATCTCTGGCGGAGAAGGGTCTGCTAACCAAGTAGTGTGTGAAGGTGAGAATCCTAGCAGTATAACTGTTGCTAATGGCACTCCTGTGGGAACTGGAATAAACTTCCAATGGTATTCCTCTACCGATGATAGTAATTATTCAATAATTAATGGTGAAACCGGGGAAAACCTAAATTTTTCCAATGGTATATCCACTTCTACCTATTTTAAAAGACATATAACCAATACCAACGGCGGGTTTGCATGCGAGGCATCTAGTACCCCCACATTAGTAAGCTTACTTACTTTAACAGCTGGGACGATAGCACAAACACAGACAGTATGTGGAAGTGGAAACATTCCCCCACTTACCAGTACCACAGATGCAACTTCAAATGGAACCATAAGTTATGCTTGGCAAAGCTCCGCTGACAAGGTGATTTGGAATGATATCGTCAATGAAAATCAATCAACCTATACCCCTAACAATTCTGGGGAATTGCAAACCTATTACAGAAGAATAGCAACCAGTATCTTGGAGACAGCCTCTTGTGAGGCTATAACCACCCCTATTCTAGTTTATTTAAACAAGTTTGAAAATCCGGGTGATCATAGAATAACGTTTTCTACTGGGGCAACTGGAGCCACAACCGTTTGTAACGGTGGTGACCCACAACCTTTTGGCGCCAATTTTAAACTCATTGCTTCCGGGGAATTAAGCTATCAATGGCAAATCTCTAATGATAACATAAATTTTACCGATATATCCGGAGCCACCAGTAGGTCTTACGATCCGCCGGCCGTAACCCAGGATAATTACTACAAAAGAATTACTACCTCTACCTTAAATGGAATAGCATGCAGTGTTACCAGTAACCCACTGCACATCAAAAACGGTGGAAATGCCACAGGGGGAACAATTGGAACTACTAACAATAATGGTACCAATGGCACCAATGAAGAAGTGATATGCAAAGGGGACATTCCTAGTGAAATTGAGGAATTGGCAGCATCCACTGGGGATGATACCTTAACCTATCAATGGTTTGCCAATGGCAGCTTGATACTAGGAGCAACTAATGTAAACTACATTCCCACTAATGCGGTAAACAGTACTACCACCTACATAAGATCTACTACCAATACAGCTTCTAATGGATTAGAGTGTAATGTAAATAGTAATCCTGTAACCGTATTGGTTCCCCAAGCAAACCGATTAGGGCCAGATATCACTATTTGTTCCAATGACATGGTTCCAACTCTGGGCAATCCAAGCGCCATAGAAGGGCTTCCGTATTTAAATTTCAAGTGGTTCGAATCCGATAATGGCACCGATTTTTTAGAAATAAATGGAGTAACTGCTGCAACCTATACCCCTACTACAGCCTTAACTACCGATAAATATTACCGTCGTGAGTACCAGGCAACGGTAGACGGGAATGTATGTAATCCACCGAATTATTCTAAAAGTAATATCCTTAGAGTCTACGTAAATAATGTGGATGGAGGTACTATTTCAGGAGATCAAAAAATATGCTTCGGAGATAATCCAGGTATTCTAGGGAATACCACTATCGGAATTGCAGACGGAGTTTTAAGATACCAGTGGTTTTCATCAGAAAACAATAGCGATTGGGCCATTATTAATGGTGCAGTAAATAGCACCTATGATCCCCAAGCAGGTCGCTTCCCCACCACCTATTTTAAAAGAAAGGCTATCTCAACTTTAAATGGAGTAGTTTGTTCGAACGATAGTAATACTATTGTAGTACAAGTAGCAGACGAAATTTTACCAGGAGTGCTCACCAGCGATCAAACCATTTGTGAAGGAGCTACTCCAAGCACATTAACCATTTCCGGTGCAAGCACCTTTGTAGACCAAAGCTATAAGTGGTTAGTTTCCATAGATGGTAATACCTGGACCGATACTGGTGAAACTACCGCAACCTATACCCCACCAATACCTACGGAAACCAAATTCTATAAGAGAACAATTACTAGGACTTCCTTAGTAGAACAAACCTGTACCGTAGAATCTAATCCCGTAAAAATCACCTATAATGTAGCTTATGCCGGGATAATAACTGATAACCAATCGGTTTGTGAAGGTGACCAGCCCTTAGCCATCGTAGAACTTGTATCGGCTTCAGGAGCGGGCAATTTGTCCTATCAGTGGTGGTCCTCAGAAGACAACCAGACCTATAATCCGGTTGCAAATGCCAATCAACAGAATTACACTCCCCCGACTACGTTAACAAAATCGACCTACTATAAAAGGCGAGTAACCAGTACTATAAACGGAGTCTCCTGTAGCGACGAAACATCGCCTAGGCTAGTAACGGTAATCCCCTACCCTATTATTAACAATGAGCTTATTTTGGCCAATGACATAACTAATGTAAGTTGCTTTGGTGGAAATGATGGTAGCATTGTAATTCCAAATAACAGGATTACAGGAGGAAATACTGCCCAAAAACAAATCAATACCATTTCACTTTTTGGAACTCCGATTTTAGCCAATACGTACAGTTTGATAATAAACAGCATTGTTTATGAGCATCAGGTGACCTTAAATAGTAGTAACCAGCCTCAGAACAATAATGAAGTTGCCGCTGCTCTTGCACAAAAAGTTAACAGTGCCAGGGGTGCCAACCTTAGCGCGGTAATTGCAACCACCAATTTCAATGAAATTATCCTGACCGCAAAAGTAGAAGGCATCAGTTTCACAATCTATGCTAGTACAGGCAGCGACTCCAATGTAAGCGCATCCAATGTTCTGACCCAAGCGAACGGGGTTGCAAATACCTATGTGTGGACTAAAATTGGGAATACCAGTTTTTCCGCCACTACCCTTAGTATTAACAACCTAACTGCAGGAGTGTATCAATTAACAGTTTACAACGAAAACTGTCCAACTACTTCCTTGCCCTTCCTAGTGTCGGAACCAGAGGAACTGACCTTAACTATTGGAGATACTTGTAATACGGTAATTACGGCGAATAGCACCGGCGGTAATGCTCCCTTTACCTTTACACTGAATAGACCTAACGGCACTACTTTGGTACAGACGTCCAACAACCCGAAGGTCACCTATACCAACCTAACTGGAGGTGCAAATTATACTATAACTGTTCAAGATGCTTCTTGTTCTATTCCGGTATCTGAATCTATTACTTTGCCCATTGGCTTGCAATTTAATCAGGCTTCCGTGGTGGTAAAAAATACAACATGTTTTGGTCAAAATGATGGTGCTATAAGTTTTAACAATGGCACTACCACGGTAACTGGTGGATTCCCTCCCTATAATTTTAGCTGGAAAGGGCCCAATAATAATATCTATGCCACAGAAAATATAAGCAATTTGGCGCCGGGAGTCTATGTGCTTTCTGTTACTGACCAAATTGGATGCTCTACCACCTATACGGCCAACATTGCTTCCAAAGCAGCAATGGAATTCAGTAATATGCAGGTGGTAAACGAACAATTACAGTGTGCTGGGGATACCAACGCTGAAATAAATATTCAGTTAAAATCTGACCCAAGCAGTCAATTGCAAATAAGCTGGTACAAAAATGGAACCAGCTATGCCACCAATACGACCAGCCTTACCAATCTAGGCGGTGGAACCTATGAGATTGTGGTAACCGATACCAATAGTGATCCAAATGCACCATGTACTATCCGTCAAGCTTTTGTTATAAATGCCCCTGAGGTTTTCAGTGCTACCAAAGTAGATACTCAAAGCGCAAGTTGTTTCGACCCTAATTCGGGAAGGTCTTTTACCGTAGCCGTTCAGGGTGGTACTGCTCCCTATCAATATAAATTAGATAACAGAACAGCAGTATTATTTACCACAATGGAAACTACCATCAACGGACTAAATAGCGATAGCCATGTTATTACTGTAACGGATGCTAATCAATGTACGGTACAAACCTTTAATATTAATGCTTATCAAGCCTTAGCATATGCCGGTACCAAAAACTATACCTTGGCCCCATGTGAAGTGGAGTATGACTTTGTGCTAGACACCAATATGGTTATGGGTGGAACTCCATTTTTGGATGCCAATAACAACTCGTATTACTTATACGATTGGAGCGGCCCCAACAACTTTTTAGCGCAGGACATTACCAGCTTTACGGCGGTACCGGGAACCTATACATTAACCATTTCCGATAGTAAGGATTGTACTTCACAACAAATTCAATTTACCTTTGGAACCACCTATACCCCTATAGTGGTAGACAAGAACATAACCCCTGTCAGCTGTGGTTCTACTACTGATGGCGCTATTTCTATCGCTGTTAGGGGTGGATTAAGACCTTATTCTATAGTTTGGGAAAAAGAGGTAGCTGGAACAACAAACAACCCAAACCCCCAATTTGCTCCTTTGGGACAAAACATAACCCAACTTAATAATCTCGAAGAAGGAAGGTACAGGCTTACAGTAACCAGTACTATAAGTGGATGTACAAATGCTAGTCCCTCCTATTACTACCGAGAAATCATCCATTTAAAGAAGACGGAATCCCTACAACTATTGGCCGGACCCTATTTAGATGAGTCCTTATGTCTTGGTAGCTCGGGAAGTATTTCGGTATCGATCTTTAACACCCAAGGAGGCGATTTAAGCTTCTATTATGATAATGCATTGATGCCATCTGTAAAAACTAGTACAGACACCTATTCCATACAAATTGCAAATCCGATTGAGAATTCTTCTCTAAACGTGGTAAACGATCAGGGATGTGGGTTTACTCTTCCAATAAGTTCTGGAGTACCAGAGCCTGCCTTTGGCTACAGTTCCGCCGAATATGAAATAACCGGTCTATTATTGGCCAAAGAAGACATTAGGTTCAGCATTATCAGTGAAGGCTTTTCTAGGGCTAGTTGGGATTTTGGTGACGGTACTCCCGTTGTTGACCTAGACCCCAACATTGAAGGCTTATTAGCTTCTCACAAGTATAACTACCCTGGTCAGTTTACCACTACCCTAACCCTATTCAATGAACAGGGATGTAGTAAGACGGTACAGCAGACCTTACAGATAGGCAAGGGGTATGATGTAATGTTTCCCAATGTATTCTCTGCCAATGCAGATGGAATAAACGATTATTTCCAAGGGGAATTTACAGGAATATCGTCCTTTACCTTTCAAATCTATGATATGTGGGGTGGCCTAGTCTACAGTGTGGCCTATGATTTTGGCAATACGCCGGTAAACTGGGGCTGGAACGGTAATTACAGTTCAGGGAAACCCTATAAAAATAAATCATTCCGATACTTGTTTGTTGGAACGACCAAGGAAAATAATCAAATCACGAAAACTGGCGAAGCCTCCATACTAAGATAGAGATGAAAAAAAATAATCTTTTAACCCTTCTGTTTATTGTTTTTTCGCTGGGGACTTATGCGCAGGAAAAATTTGTACACAATCTCAGTAAGGTACCCGCCTCTTTAAATCCTAGTTTTCATGCTTTTAAAGATAAGACCAGAGTTGGGGTCTTGGCAGAATTTGCCAGTCAGAACCAAGGCTCCCAATCTCAGCATAAATATGCTTTTGCATCCACCGCTTTTGAAGAGTACAACTTTCAATTGGGGGTAGATTTGTTCAATAACAACCTTAACAGCGAAGGATTTAATTATACCTCGGCGGCCATTAGCTATATGTACCGATTGAGACTACCAAACGATTGGCTGTTCTATCCAGGTATTACAGCAGGCTATAGCAACTATAGGTACGATTTTAACAACCTTACCTTTCAGGATCAGCTCAATATATTTACGGGACAGATCAGTGCCAACACCATTGACCCCATTACGGCGTCGGAAAATATTGGTTATTTGGATATGGGCGCTTCAATTTTAATGCATAACGATATTAATATGCTCTTTGGACTTTCGTTAAAGCATTTAAATCAGCCGAAAATATCCTCAAAACAAAGCGAAAACAACGTCAATTTAAATACGCTTGTCTCCGGGCAATTTGGGTACGAGTTAGACATCAATAAATATGGACAATCCAAATTACCTGAATTTTCTTACCTCTACCTTTTTAATGCGGTTTCCGTTCAAGGCCCCAATACTAGGCTTGATTTTTATCAAGATATAACCTTGGGCAATTTCAGTATCGGCATCAATGAACATTTTAATTTTATGGAGAATGTATCCTTTACGGAAGTAGGATTTGCCACTAGTTTAACCTTGGAGACGTTTGAGTTTGGGTTGAACTACAGATTGCCTTTTGGGGCAGAAGCCAAACAATTTATACCCAATTCGTTGGAATTGTTTTTGGTATTCGATATTTCTCGATTCAAAGAACGAAGAAGATCTAATTACAGTAAGTTTTATTAATTTAAAGGATTGAATCGTTTTCGATAGATCAACTATCATCAATTTGAGAATTTTCCATAGTCCAATCAAATTAAACATAACGGAAAACCTATTGTTGAATGGCGTGAACTTTAACTTGTTCTCCAAAACCTTTATTTAGCCATAAATTCTAAATCCCCTGCATTTAATTATTGGTACGTTTATTTTCATAACTTTGATTGTTCCAGAACTTCAGAATAAGGATGAAAAAAACCGTTTATTTTTTAATGATCAGTATTATGTTTGCCACTTCGTGCAAGCAGTCACCAAAACAGAGTAAAAATCTAAAACCTACTACTACTACTACGGTTACTTTAGAAGCTTCTACCCCTACTTCACTTTATGAAGATTTAGAAGGCAATCCCATATCGTTATCCGATTATAAAGGAAAGAATATACTACTCAACTTTTGGGCTACTTGGTGCAGACCTTGTTTAGAGGAAATGCCGTCATTATTAAGGTCCAAGGCCATTTTGGAAAAGGAGAACTATATATTCCTTCTTGTATCCGATCAATCGGTCAAAAAAATAAGTGATTTCAAAGATAAAAACGATTACGATTTTAATTTCATCAGGACTACCGCTGCGCTTTCCCAGTTAAATATCTACGCCCTACCCACCACTTTTATATACAATAAAAAAGGGGAAAAAGTAGATGAAATAACCGGAGCCGTAGAATGGGATTCGGAACCAATCATTACCAAACTAAAAAGTGTCCAATAAATGTGCTGTACTAAATTAACTACTTTCCTAGCCCTAATTATTCTATCTGCTTCTTGCAACTTCGGTGATAAGAAAATAAAGCAACCTACAGCGGAGAAAAAGGAATTGGTACATTACATTACTTCTCCGGCGGGTACGGAAAGTTCTTTACCCTCTTTATTTACGGACAAGGACAAGGCAATTCTATCCTGGGTAGACAAGGTTAATGACTCTATGGCACGATTAAATTATTCCCACCTCATCGATGGCGTTTGGCAGCAGCCAAAAGAAATAATCCAGGGCGCAGATTGGTTTGTAAATTGGGCCGATTTCCCTATGATTACAGAAAGCAACGGGAATTTATTATCGCATATTTTAAAGAAGTCGACCAAGGGTACATATTCCTATGATATTAAAATGAACGTGCTACCAAAAGGAGAATTGCAATGGAGCAGGGACCTACCCTTACACACCGATGGCACCGAGTCCGAACACGGTTTTGTTACCGCAATGCCCTACAGGGAAAGTTCATTTTTTATTACTTGGCTAGATGGTAGGAATACTGGGGGAGCTGGGCACGGAAATGAACATGGAGGAGCTATGAGCCTAAGAGCCGCTGAAGTAGCTCCCGATGGTACGGTAAGCCATGAGGTTATGTTGGACGATCGCAGTTGCGATTGCTGCCAGACGACCGCTGCCATAACTAATAATGGCCCAGTGGTACTCTATAGGGATAGGTCCGATGATGAAATAAGGGATATTTCCATCACACGAATGGTAAATGGAGAATGGACTTCCCCTGAATCTATTTATGATGACGGATGGAAAATTAAGGGATGTCCTGTTAATGGTCCCAAAGCGGATGTAATGGGCAATGTACTTGGCGTAACTTGGTTTACAGCGGCAAATAACGAACCTAAGGTAAAAATAGCTTTTTCTTCCGATGGCGGAGCGCATTTTGATGCACCTATACTGATAAGTGATCAAGGCCCTCTAGGTAGGGTAGATATAGTAATGGTCGATACCGACAATGCCATTGTAAGCTGGATGGAAGCTACTAAAAATGATGCCCGGTTGTTGGCGATGAAGGTAACTAAATCTGGTAAAATATCGGCACCTATAGTAGTTGACAGTTTGGGTGCTTCCAGAAGATCCGGTTTTCCTCAAATGGGTCTGGTAAAAAATAAAGTACATTTTGCTTGGACCGACGTAACGGACGAAGTAACACGAATTAAGACGGCATATATAATGCTGGAAAGTTTCTGAAGCTCAAGAGTGATGCTAACATAATTTGGTGAATTTTTTTTCACATCTTCCAAGGGTACGCCATTACAGCATCAAGCAGATATTGTAAAAACGATCAAAATCTACTAACCCTTGATTATCAGGTGATTAATACATACTCAGAATTAGTCCCCACCAATGGAATGTTAAAAAATGAATCGGAAGCGTTAAAAGTTTTCAGGGTCTCTTTTTGTTAGATAGTTTTGTAGGTCATAGTTTGCTGTTTTACAGTGAATAATGAAAGAAGCAAAAAGAGGGCGTGCAATTTCGGGAGCGCCCTTTTTTTTTACAATATTTCTGCGCTATTTTCTCTAAAAGCTCCATTGGAAACGGACCATTTAATAGGCTTTTATTATTCTAGGATTACCCTTTCCCACCCTGCTTCGGGAAGCTCGTACCGATCTAATTTCATTACTTTTCTTTCGCCTTCATAGTATTTATATACCAGATAAACACAGGCATCTGTGCTCTCTATATAGAACAGACCCAACCTTTTTGGGAATGGTAGACGCATCTGCTCACATTCCTTGGTCAATTGATGTGCCCCTATTTCCATAAGGAGTCGCTTTATGGCATAGCGATCATGATTTCGGTATACAATATTCTTCATTTTTGGATATAATCCTTATTTATGGATATTTTCCAAAATTACTGATTTTATGTCTTGGGTGTTCCCTATAAAAGTTAAATTCTTAAATTCGACAAAAACTATTGTTATGTGTTTTGGCACTAGGGTAACTTCCTCCGTAAAAGAACTGCAAAAATTCTATAATGTCTCCAAGTTGATTGGCAAAACAGCTGTTAACAATAATTTGGTATATCATCATGCCAATGGTTGGGCCCATCCCCTAATGTGGATTATCCCCCAAGAAAGCAGCAAGCATATTACCCCTTCTATGTGGGGTATTATGCCCCCTACCGACATGGGCGCCGATTATCAAAATTATTATAAGGAGGCCGCAAGGTTTGGAGCGGGATTAAATGCACGGTCTGAAAAACTCTTTGATCATTATATCTATAAGAACAGTGCCTTTACCAAACGCTGTATCATTCCAGTTGATGGATTCTTTGAACCCCATACCGCTCCAAAAAATTTTAAGATTCCATTTTACTTCGAACGAAAGAACAAGACCCTAATTAGTTTGGCCGGACTCTACACCACGACAAGGGACGGATTTAACACCTTTACCATTCTTACCAAAGAGGCTACTCCCCTCTTTAAAAAAATACACAATACCAAAAATAGAAGACCTGTAATCTTAAATGATGAGGATGTGGAGGTTTGGTTGAGTTCTGATCTTTCTCAGAATGACATTCTAAGCGTAATGCATGAGGATATGGACGATGCCGTACTCCATGCCTACCCCATCAGTAAGGATCTATACAGTCCCAAGGTAGATTCTAACAGACCCGATATTATAGACGAGGTGCCTTACAGAGAATTGGAGATTGAATATTGATTGTTAGGATAATAGCATCTCTTATGAGAATGCTACTCACTGAGTTTTACTTTGAATAAGCCCCCGAAGAATAGGTCAATTCATAACTATGCGTGTAGATCTCGAAAACAATTCCGAAGGGATCTTCCACATAGCACATTTTAAAAGGCTTATCATTTGGGTAATATTCCCTAATAGGCATTCTTTGTTTTCCTCCGTAGGACACAATTTTATCAATGAGTTCTTCAATATTTGGGTCTTGTATACAAAAATGAAAAAGACCTGTATTGAATGGATTAAATTCAGGGGCTTCTTTAATACCGTGTGGAAAAGAAAATAATTCAATTCCAATTCCGTCTGAAGTTGCTAAATGAGCAATTTCAAATTCGTTCCAATCATTTCCGAAAACGTCAATGCACATCTGACCAATAGCAGTTTCCTTTTCTTTTTTCACTGTGGATGGTTCCATAATTATATACCAACCCATAACTTCTGAATAGAACTTTACAGCTTCCTTTATATTAGGCACTGTAATTCCAATATGTGAAAATGATTTTGGATAATTTTTACTTGTAGACATACGAATTAATTTAGAATGCGAAATTAATTTATATTTGCGGTATAGGCAATAACTTACCAAAAAGTGGCATAGTTACCCAAACGAGTATAAAGATGATTATCAATACTATATAATTATAATTTTGAAAAAAAATAGTACCTGTCCATTAAATTACACGATGAATTTAATAGGAACAAAATGGAAGCCTTTAATTCTATTTCATTTATTGGAAGGCAGTATGCGTTCAGGAATATTGCAAAAGAAAATTCCTGGCATATCAAATAAAATGTTTACCCAAACTGTAAGAGAGTTAGAAAAAGATGGTCTTATTTCTAGAAAAATTTTCCCCGTAGTTCCTCCTAAAGTGGAATACACACTAAGCGACAGGGGAAAATCACTTGAGAAAATATTAAGAAGTTTAGATCAATGGGGTTTAAACGATTGTCAAAATTGATTATATAGTTTCGATTAAAATCCTACAAATAGAAAAGTGTTGGAGGTGATGGCAGCGGAATGCCTAAGAATTCTTCTGCCAATTCTATAGGGGAAAGCCTTACTTGCTGCTGCTATTACTTTTTGTATACGGGTAGTAATGATATCCTATTTACTTATAACGTCAGTGATTAAAAATTCCTCTTCGTTTCTTCCTTCTTCATTGACTTCATCCTCAGGCACCAAATTTATGAGCATCGAGTTAACTATCCTATCCTTGTTTAAGTCCGGTTCAAAAATCCGTGCTTTATGAAAGACACCTAGCGTTTCTTGTCCAGACATTGGCTTGCTATTATTGATCAAAACAATTTTGTAGGTATCGTTTTTAAATGGTTTTACCTTGGTAGTATAAGGTTCAAGTAATGATTCCCCGTCTTCAAATATTGGAGTAAACTTTTTAAGATAATCTTTGGGAGCAGTAGCACTATCATTTGCATACTTCACATAATCTGCTAAGTACAACTCACTTTTTATTTCACTAGGTTCGTATCCTAACATCAAAAATGATTGGTCTCCAGCATTATCTAAATGATAGGGGGTATCAACTTGTTGGTTAAAACGGACAAGCCAATGATAGGATAATTTTTTATTGAATTGTTCAAGTGTGAATTTTGATAGTTCTTTTTTTAGGGCTACCATAATGGTCCTAAGTTGATAGGAATCTATATTTTTCCCAAAATCTAGATGGACAAAACCCGGCTTATTGGTTTTTGTCCTAAATACATTTTCTATACAAAATTGCGCGATATCCTTTATGTTAATCTCTTTTATTTCCATTTTTATTTAAACGATATTCTATTTTTTAAAATCTTCTTTTGCTAGGCTGTTACGAAATTTAATATTGGACCAAGTCACCTTTATCCAGGGCTCATTGGTTACTTCAGCATTCCAAGTAGATATTTTATATTTTCGTTTTGTCGGTAATAAAAGCCCATCTATACTTTCGTATTCGAGTTTCATCAAATAAGGATTTTCAATGACATCAAAATCAGCTACGGTAAAAAGAAATTGATCTACTAATGCTGTCTCCTTGTTTATGTACAGCTGATACGTATCTGAGGTTTTCTTTCCCGCTATATCAAAGGTCACTTTTACAATGTCATATTCAATACCTTCTATCTTTTTATCACCTAAATACTCGTATTTTAAACCTTTATCCAATAGCTTTTGCATCATGGCAAACCAATAGAAGTTAGTGGGTCTATTAAAGACTACCCCTTTTAAAAGGTTTTCATCATTTAAGATTTTTCCATTGTGCTTTAGCCAGAATTCACTACCGTCAAAACCTTGCTCAATTAAACCTTGAAGTTGGGGAAGGGTTCTCTCATGTGTATGATATGCACCATAAGAAAGCTCCCCTTTAAAAAGGTACTTTTCTGTAACTACATCCTTTTTTCCATCTGGGGTTTCGTACGTGTAGGTATATACAACATCTTTTTTGCCCATAAGTTTACTGTAATTCCCTACTTTCTGCGCCATGTCATACACCAACTGATGGCCTTTATTTTGGAATTCCGGGGCGGCCTCATTTTGCGATTGCTTTTTGTCATTACTGCCACAGGACACTAACGATAAACTTAGAATAATAGCGAATAAATTAATTTTCATATAAGTTTTTTAAATAAGTGGGTACTATGGTTTATTTATAAGTTATTAAAATGTCTGCTACTTGTTTTAAATCGGGTACTGAAATTTCTGTTTTTGGTGCTAGCGGAAAAATTTGTTGTCCTAGTCTGCTAACAAATGCAGCACGCCAACCAGCCCAAAGTGCGCCGGCAACATCCCAACCATGAGCTGCAATAAGCATACATTCTTGGGGTTTTACTTTCATTTTACGAGCTCCCCAATCATAGGTTTCCCTAAATGGTTTAAATTTCCCAACATCTTCTACACTTAATCGTTCCTCAAAATATGTTGTCAGGCCAGCACTTTCAAACTGTTTTTCAACTCCTTCGTTGGATGAATTTGTAAAAGCGACTAATTTATAACCAGCCTCTCTTAATGAGGATAAAGCAGGTTTTACATCGGGATGAGCTAGCAAACCTCCTAAAGATTCATCAATGGTTTTTCGTGCCTCTTGCTCAGGAATGGTAATCCCATTATTTGCTGCTACCATTTGTAGCGTAGCTGCTCCAATAGCACCAAAATGTTCGTATTGTCCACTAGCAGAGGCAACTAAAGAATACTGCAGCATGGTTGTAAACCATAAGGATAATAGATCTTCTCTTCCGCCTAATACGTCACCTATTTTTTTTTTCATAGGAGTTAGGTCTAGAAGTGTTTCATTTACGTCAAAGAACAAAACTTTGGGCCTGATTATAGTTTCCATTTGAAAGTGATTTTTTTAATTCACGTTAACTCCTACCTAAACGTCGTTATAGGCTATAAATACTGGTAGTTTATACTCCACTGGTACTAATCCCGCTGGAATATTAGCATGAAGAAGGGTAGCAACGGTAAGCTACATCCATTTTAAAATAGTACAGTTCAACATTTTTTAGATACCCTTAAAAATTACTGTTGCGTTATGCCCGCCAAAACCAAAGGTGTTGCTCATGGCAACATTAACTTTACTCTCAACTGCATCTTTAATAACTATAGGCATTGATTTGGGAATTTCGGAATCAATTTTAACGGTGTTGATGGTTGGGGGGATTATATTGTTTTCTATCGCCTTAATCGACAGAATTGCTTCAATAGCCCCTGCAGCCCCCATTAAATGTCCCGTCATTGATTTTGTTGCACTAATCTTAAGGTTATTGAAGTTATTTTTAAATGCTTTCTCCACGGCTTTCATCTCGCTTAAATCCCCCACATTAGTAGAGGTAGCATGGGCGTTTAAATAGTTGACCTCTTCTGGATTCAATTTTGCTTCTTCCATCGCCAATTCCATCGCTTTTATTGCACCAATACCTTCAGGGTGCGTTGTGGAGATGTGGTAGGCATCGTCGGTCATTGCAGCACCTACTATTTCGGCATAGATTTTTGCGCCACGTTTTTTGGCATGTTCATATTCTTCAAGGACCAAAGTGCCCGCTCCTTCTCCCATTACAAATCCGTCCCTGTCCACGTCAAAAGGTCTAGAGGCCTGTTGTGGATCGTTATTTCTGGTCGATAACGCTTTCATGGCATTAAAACCTCCAATAGAAGCTTCGGTAATGGGAGCTTCCGACCCTCCAGTAATCATTACTTTTGCTTTGTTTAAACGTATGTAATTAAAAGCATCCATAATCGCTGAGTTTGAAGAGGCACAAGCGGATACTGCCGTATAGTTGATTCCCATCAATCCAAATTTCATAGCGATCATTCCCGAAGCCATATTCACAAGCATCTTTGGAATAAAAAATGGATTGAAACGTGGCTGCTTCCCCTCCAGAGTATAGTTCATCACCTCATTTTCAAAGGTCTGCATTCCTCCTTGACCTGATCCCCAAATAACACCGATATCAAAGGGAGAAAGGGTCTTTATATCTAGGCCGCTATCATCGATTGCTTCAGTTGCAGAATAGAGGGCATATTGCGTAAAGCGATCACTTCGTTTTATCTCGTTCCGAACAAGGTGTTTTTCAGGGGTAAAATCCTTTAACTCACCTGCAAAAGTTGTTTTGAACAATGATGGGTCGAACTTGGTGATTTTGGACACACCGCTTTTGCCACTAATAGCACTTTTCCATAATTCATCTACTGAATTTCCTATTGGAGTCAACGCTCCCAAACCTGTTATTACTACTCTTTTCATATGTAGATATTTATTGTTTTTTAACGGTCATATGTAATTCACATATCTTCATTCGTGTTTGCGACCAGTTTTCGGTCATGCTCATTTCATAGGTTCTATTTCTTAATTGGAACCGTTAATGCTAATTTCAACTCACTTTAACCCCTCTTATCCCTATTATACAAAAACTTCAGTAAGTATCTGTTTAAATACAAGCTGCAGCTTGTTCAGGACTTACACCAGATGAAACAATAGCCTCGCCCAACAAAGCTGTGAGTAATTGTCTGGGGTGCCCTGTATCATAGTTATTATAAACTAAAAAATTTTGGTAAGCACCTTCACTTTGTTTAGTCATGTATACTGGGAATAAATGAAAATCTCTAGCTTTTAATGAACTTACAATACCTTCCGTAATAACAAATGTAGATGAACCATTATAAAAACCTGCGATTTTTAGAAATTAAGAAACCTCATTCCCTTTAGTCCAAGCGAATTTTTTAAATGCCGCATCCACCGGGGTATTGGCAATATGATTAACATAATTACTCATTATTTTTTGAGACAGACCTAAAATAATCTCCAATACCTGTCTTTCGTCATATCCAACAGCATAAAATGTCTCTAAGTCTTCCTGTGTTACATGCCCACGATTACGAACAATAGTTAATGTCAAAGTACGTAACGCCTCCAATTTAGAATTCTCCAGAGGAGTTTCGTTGCGTAAAGCTTCTGTTATAGTATCATCTACCTTCATCATTTTTGCAATACCAGTGTGTGCGGGCACGCAGTAATGACAAGCGTTTTCTACGTTTATAGTTTGCCAAACCACTGTTAATTCTTCATTATTGAATGATGAGTTAACAAATAACCCATGTATTGTTTGATACGCTTCAAGAATTCCTGGTGCTCCTGCCAATACACCGTGTAATCCAGGTATTGCACCATATGCTTTTTGAGAATTTTCCAATAATGCTTTGCTGTCTTCAGGGGCAGTTTCCATATTGTGTACTTTCAATGTTGTCATAATTTCTGTTTTTAAATATATAAGTATTATTAAATAACTAAATAATAGTTTAGTTATTTAATAAAAAAAAGTTTTATATGTTTCTGAATGTCAATTCAATATAATCTTCAATTTCCTCTTTACTGTTAACTCTTGCTGCCGCTGCTAAACCATGCTTTGCCAACAACAAAAAATTAGCTTGTTTTAGTATCGTTTCTTCATCCTTTGCTGTGTCCATTTTTAATTTTTCTATAAACAAACCCTTCAGGTTCCTCATAAATGAAGCCATTTCTTCTTTTATAAGTTTGTCCTCACTTTCAGAAAACTCATTATAGGTATTGGTTACTAAACAGCCTTTATAATTTCCTTCAAGAGCACTAATAGCAATTGAATCATAGAAAAATTTCTTAATGTCCTCAACTCCATTAGAAGCATTCTTAAATTCTTCAAACATAAAATTCACCTTCGCTTTGTAGGCTTTTAAACTCCTTATAAAAACGCCATGTTTACTTCCAAAACTGGAATAGATAGAAAACTTATTGATACCCATTTCTTTCTCCAGCATATTCATCGACGTATTTTCGTAGCCATTTTGCCAAAACAAATGCATTGCTTTATCAATAACTTCTTCTTCTATATATTCTTTTTTTCGTGCCATTATTTATAGTTACAAGACAAAACTAAACTATCGGTTAGTTATGTGCTAATATTTAACATTTTTTAAGTTTTAAAAACTGAAATTATAAAAATATTTGGTTTTCTAAAGTTCGTTAAGGCTTTTGCCTCAAGGACTCCTCTTTTTTTAATTCATCTTGGTTAACGATCCATATTTCGGATACCTGAGCTCCCCGTTCTCCTTCGCCACATGTCCATTCCAGCTCCAGCACACCATCCTGCAATGCAGCAGTTGGAATTTTAAACTCATAAATAGGTTGAACTCCGGTCGTTATAAAGTCGTGCACAAGCGTATTCTCCGCGGTCAATTTTATTTTTGAAAGAAAGCGTCCCGTATACGCCACTTTAATGATATAGGAACCTTTAGGGTCCAAATTATTGTAGACCATCTTCAAAGGCTCATCATATAAGGAGGTTACCTGATTCATCCACGATAATGGTGTTGTATGTCCGTCAAAGCCTATGGCCGTAATTTCATGTACCCATTCCTCTCCTTTTAAACCTACACCAAAACTGACTCTGGGCGATTTCAATCCACCTGGGTCCTCCTTATAACTATAATTGGAAACTACCCTATTCCAACTCCTTGGCGTTCCAAAATTATCATAGTACCCCCCCGGTCCAGGATTATTTCGCTCCAATAATTGGTTTATAGCGACCAATTTATCCGTTTCGCTTCCATTTTCCTCAATGGTTGCAAGTTGATCTATCAACCACATCCCATCATTCAATGGCACATCTATATTATCAATAAAATTTCCACGGCCCCCGGCAGCGAAATGTTTTTCTACGGTCAGCTGGGCACCAATACTGTTAAACAAATCATCGGCCAAGGAAAGGCATTTATATTTCCATTGGGGCATAATAGGTTCTTGTTTGGCCAAATACAAGATCTCCTTTGCTTTTTCTATAGCGTTAATTGGGCCTATAGACTTTGCCGAAGACAATATTTCTCGTGCCTGCTGCTCCAATTCGGTCTCATAAAGCAACCTTCTATATTGATAAGCATCAAAATAGGCCCTAATAAGCCCCATTTGAAAACGAAAATTACCTAGTACTTCCTCAGAGGCCTGTTTTTCCATATCCTGCCATTGCTGCAGGGTTCTAATTACACCATCGTTATTGAGTAGTGGACCTTGTAAATTGTTTTCCAGTGCCATTAATCCTTGGGATACGGTTTCGGTATATTTGGATCCAATAAAATAGCGCGTATAATCGCGCAATGTTTCCATAACCGGAGTTTCTGGATCCCAATCCTGATCACTCCAAATTATTTTATTTACGTCATCGTTAGTTCCTTCGGAATAACTAATGCTTCCCTGTCCAAATTGGTCAAAGGCATTATGTATTAATTTCTGGTCTTGTGGTCGTGGGTTGATCGATTCTCTCCCCAGGGTAATTGCATAAGCTAAATCCCAATGGGGGATAGGGTATTGACTGCTTAAATTATGGGTGATATCGGGATATCGCCTTATAGGAATACCAGGATTAATACGATCTGCGATTTCTTTAATAGGAGTTTTTATCCAAGGACCGAAGACAACCCCTCCAAGCCAAGAGTACTCTTTGTTTATATGCTCATAAAAGGCGTCAAACCAAGCTTTGGTAGGTCTGAAAACCTGTGGGGAAACCCATATTTTGGCATTGGGATGGTATTCGTTTAGCACTTCTGCTTGAATTTTTAACCAATTAAACAATTCATCCGGCTCCAAATCCCCGGGATCTCCCCCAGGAACAAAGAGAGCGTCCAAACGGGGAATGACTTTAAATACCTGGCGTCGCTCTTCAATTTCTACTTTTAGGGAGTCTGGATGGGTATAATCCGAACCCATATTGGGATACCACATCCACACGTCCATGCCATAACGATCGCAGATCTTTGATTGTTCCACAATCATTTCAATGGCCGGGATTTTCATGTGTACATTCGTGAAATCATCATCGGTACGAGGAGGCACTATTTCAATGCTATTGGCGCCAAAAATGGCCATATCACGGATGTAGTCGTCAAATTGCTGCACCGAAAAAGCATCATAAGCATTAGTTTTAGGTCTGTAGCCCATTTGATGACCCCTAATAGGAAATTTAGGGGTAGATGCGATATGTACATCGTCGGACAGTAAAATTTGTCCCGGATAAACTTCCAATTTCCTTAATAGTTTTCCAATGCCGTATAACACTCCCCTTGAATCGTGGCCTACCACCAGAACTACATTTTCTTTGGGTATCACTGCTATTTTATATCCCTCAGCTTTTATTACGGGCATTGATGCAATCAGCTGCTGATACTCCATTGGGAATTTATTTAACCTTCCTTCTAGCCCTACAACTATAGTACTATGAAGTTGTTTTGGAAATTTGCTTCCCTTGTTTAATATAATACCACTTCTTTTACCTATTTCTTCCTGTAAAACAGAAATAGCGTTCAATACAAGCGGATCTTTTTTTTCTAGACAGATAATTTTCGATTTACTCAAATCTATCATCTGCCCAAATAAGGTGGTTGGATTTAGCCCGATCATGCAAAGTAATATCAAAAACGGTTTAAGGATGGTATTCATATGAAGTCTTTAAATTGCTTAGTAATCAATTGATCTCGTGTAGGACTCTAACTCTTGTCATATAGCCAGTGTATTTCCATCGGATATATCATGACCATCTCCCACGGCATTTTTTATAGTATTCATGTCCTCGGAGAGTTTTTTACTGAAAAGTTGCAAGTCCGAACTGTGCAATACTATATTAGCGCCTTCCTTAATCCATTTAATCTGATAATTTGGATGGGCCGGAAAATGTATTCCAGCAGCAATCCCCTTACTTCTCGCCTTGTTTATGATTTGCTTGACCGTCCTTTCAAAATCAGGATCATCATATTGCTCTGGCAATCCCATATTAATGGATAAATCATGGGGACCTATCACAATACCATCTAATCCAGGAATACTAAGGAGTTCGTCCAAACGCTCCACCGCAACGGTACTTTCAATATTTATTAAACACAAACTGTCCAAATTGAACTGCTCCAAATAGGTTTTCATTTCAACAGATAACGCTTCCTTCCCTGTTAGTATATTTTGTAATCGATCGCCTTTCAATGGCCTGTATTTGGTGGCTCCCACCATTTGTTGAATTTGAGATACGCTCTCAATATAGGGTGCCAATACTCCCACAGCACCAGCATCCTTGGCCATACACGCTGCATAAGGATCGGGGCTAGGTATACGGACAATTGGAGACAGACCATGAGCACTATACACTTGGCACAAAAAAGTGAGTTCCGTTCTGTCCATAGGAATGTGTTCCGTATCCAAAAAAACGAAATCCAATCCGCTGCCTTTTACAACCTTAGACCATATAGGGGAGGTAGATAGTATACATGTCCCGTAAATAATTTGATTGTTACGTAGTTTCTGCTTAAGGCTGATTGTCATTGGTTATTGTTTAGTGTGAAATTTTATGTATCCAACACATTAATCGAGTACCTTTTTTAAGAAAGCTACCAAATTATTGGGTCTCTATGGGGGTAACTCGACCATTACTACTAAATTAAAAATGGACTGATTTGAAATTAAATACAGTTTTGTATTCCTTCTCTTTCTGCAACTTTTTCACTTCATTAATCAAAGAAACCTAATCCAATTTTCATTGGAGGATAAGGTGCTCTTTACAAATATAGCGTATATCATAAGTGATATATAGCCTATATTTTACCGAATACAGATTATATATTGACCCTCATAAATTGTATATTCTTTAAAATGATTATTTCCTATATACCATTCTTTTGGATGTTTAATTCAGATAACCCATGAACAAGGGAGTTCATCTTTTTTAAGCTATGTAAAGACCATCTAGCCTCCCATGGATTTTATGCTTACAAAATTCACTAACAAGAAAATACCCAGTTAGGTCTTAATAACCTTTCCTATTTGTAAATAGTCAACTGGCAGCTAGTATTCACAAAGACATTGCTGCTGCGAAATCATATAGGATAAAGCCATATTGGTCCTTGAATTTGCCACTCGAATTCTAATTTTTATTGGATAAAAAAAAATATGTCTTCGGACAGTTAAACCATTCATTCGTCCTGATTGGAATTTAAGTTAGATAGGAAATCATTTCCTTTCACACTAGTTCCCCCAAACGCATTCCCCCCCCACAATTCTAAAATAGGCCTAATGTTTTACGGTTACCAAGCCATGGTAATGATATTCTAATTTACCTGAAGTGTAACATTGCTTGGGTTGAATACCAAAAGTAAGAAACAACCAATAAAATTATACTTGTAGGAAACCAATAAATAGATAAATACGATGAAAACAAAAACCACACTCTTTGTACTCGCTTTTTTAAGCATAACGGCCACATTTGGACAAAAGAAAACAAACGGAAATGTCTATATAGAACATCCAGCCATACAGGTAGTAGACGAATTTGTTAAAGCCTCAGTGGCGGGCGACTCTATTAAAATGGCAAGTTATTTGACCGACGATTTTAAAGGCTATTCGGGCACCTCAAACGAACCAAAGAATCAGGGATTGGACAAAACCGGATTTCTTGGAAACCAAATGATTTATTTTAATCGGTTGGATTATTACTCCGTAACTCCTTTTCCTGGTGCTTATCCTGATGCCATTGAGTACAAGAAAGATAATGACAAGGGGGAAGTCTGGGTACAGACCTGGGTAGAGTTAAAAGGAGTGGACAAAGGTTCAGGAGTTAAAATAGACGCTGCTGCCCACCGATTATATACGCTTACCAAAGACAATAAAATTAAAACCATAATTAACTACAGTAATGGGAGCGTAATAGATGAGATACGAGCCAGTTTTGTAGATAGGACAAACGGCACCATCTATAACCATCATGAGAATATAAACACGGTCAGAAAAATGATCTATGCCCTAGAAAATGGAGATATGGAAAAAGCCTATAGTTTTTATGATGAAGACGTTACGTTTGGTGACCTCAACTCGTTTAAAACCCGAGGGATTTCTTTGGCGGACCAAAAGGACCAGGACAAGGCATTTTTAGAAAAATATGAGGTGGTCAATATCGAGATGTCCGGCTATCCAGATTATTTAGAATATGAGATGGGTAATGGACGTGTGGTTCAATCGTGGTGGAACTTTCACTTAATTCGAAAATCAGATAAAATGGCGGTAGTGCTTCCCGTTTTTTTTATCGATGATTTTAACGAGGAGGGAAAGATTGTCCGGGAGGCCGCTTATTATAACGAAAGCTTATTGGAGCAACCATCAAAATTAGCCAGTAACTAACCTCACAAGCCTAAGCTGTTATCTTACCTATCGTAGATTTGATATTCACATGAAGGACAGGCTGTTGCAGCTGACCTGACCAACTTTTCCACAGGGGGAGCAACACTTATGTCTAGGGGAAGTCTAGTAATAAAAGAAATCAGGATAAATTTAATTTACATCTTTAAATACAACTAGTAATGGAAACAACCTCAACAACGCAAGTAGATCCCGCCAAGATTATGCAGGTCGGAACGGGATTTTTTGCCACTAAAACCTTGCTCACAGCAGTCAATATGGGGCTATTTACCCTCTTGGGACAAGGCCAGCATTCCGGCGAGGATATAAAAGAGAAACTGGGACTTCATCCTAGAAGCCTTTACGATTTTCTAGATGCCTTGGTAGCACTAGGGTTTTTAAATCGGACTGGGATCAAGAAAACATCGGTCTATAGCAATGCAGCGGACAGCGACCTATTCCTAGACAAAAATAAGCCTAGTTATATGGGCGGAATCTTGGAAATGGCAAACAACCGCCTATATCCCTTTTGGAATAATCTGGAAGTAGGCCTAAAAACAGGCTTGCCACAAAATGAGACCAAAAATAATGGCAAATCCCCTTTTGATGCCATCTATGCCGATCCTGCGAGACTTCGAGAATTTATAAGAGCCATGACGGGCGTTCAAATGGGAAATTTTATAGCCTTTGGGAAACAATTCGATTTCTCCAACTATAAAACGCTCTGTGATATTGGAGGTTCGGGGGGGATCCTATCGGCCCAAGTGGTGATTAACAACCCACATATGGAATGCACCACCTTTGATCTGCCCGCAGTGTCACCCATCGCCCAAGAAAATATGGATGTCATGGGGCTGGGCGAAAAGGTTAAAGTGGCAGCCGGCGACTTTTTTACCGATGATTTTCCAAAGGCAGATGTGATTACCATGGGCAACATATTGCACGATTGGGGAACAGCTAATAAGAAAATGCTGATCAAAAAGGCATATGACGCTTTACCAAAAGGGGGTGCATTCGTGGTTATTGAAAATATTATTGATGCAGGTCGAAAAAAGAATGCCTTTGGCCTGCTGATGTCCCTTAACATGCTGATAGAAACCCCAGAGGGTTATGATTTTTCAATATCAGATTTTGAAGAACTAACCAAAGAAGTGGGTTTTGGGCAAATTTCAATTATGCCACTTACAGGCCCAACAAGTGCCGCACTTGCAATAAAGTGAGTAAGCAGTAAAACTTTTCTCCCTAGGTCAATTAAAAGATGATTGAAAGTTCAATCGCCTAAGTATTTAGACCGCGGTTGGATGGAAAGTAAGGTTATAAGGGAAATAAACTAAGTTCAATTCCTTTAACAACTATTAATCTAAAAATAAATATCATGAAAAAAACAATCATTACGAGACACAAAGTAGGGGATTTTAACACGTGGATCAAAGGTCATCAGGACCGGCTCGATTTATTTGGTCCAGCAATGTCAGACCTTAAAACCTTTCAGGATGCCGATGATCCAAATTCTGTGGTCATGATCATTGAAGTGACCGATATGGAGAAATTTGAAGCTATTATAAATGATCCCTCGAACAAGGATATAAAAACCAAACATACCGTACTTGACCCCATTACAGTATCCATGCAAATAAATCCTTAGGTATAGGGTAGAGTAATTATTTCAGGTATTTATAGTGCATTTAGCAACAAAAAAATTGGAGTATTGTTAAAAATGAAGACTCCTCATTATGGTCTTTACTCAACTCATGCGCCAATTTCCTCAATTCAAACATTAGAATATTGTTTTTTGATTATTCTCAAAATAAATTGGATCAACTTTTAACTCCATTATTAATCTTTAAACTCTGTCAATTATGCGTAACTCCACTCTATCTTTATTGGCCGTGTCAATTTTAACTGCCTTTAGTGTCGCTGCTTGTAAACATGCCTCTGCAAAATCCCATGAGAATTTTGCTACAGTAATTCCGACCAAATACCTGGATTCCAATGCATTGGTAAAGCGTGGGGAATACTTGGTCAACTCCATTGGTTGTGCAGATTGTCACTCACCCAAACGTATGGGACCCCAAGGCCCAGAAATAATACCGGAACTTCATTTATCCGGATTCCCTCAAAATGGGCAGGTACCCCCTATTAATACCTCTGTCTTAAAAAATGGTTGGGTGCTGTTTGCGTCAGATCTAACGACTTCTATCGGTCCCTGGGGCCAGTCCTTCTCGGCAAATATCACCAGTGACCCTTCGGGAATCGGAAATTGGAGCGAAGAAAATTTTATGCGGGCCATTCGAGAAGGAAAATACAAAGGACTGGAAAACTCCCGAAACATATTGCCCCCCATGCCTTGGGAGGTGTATAAAAATTTGAACGATGAAGATATTAAATCTCTCTATTATTTTTTAAAAACCACAACCCCTGTAAACAATATTGTGCCTGCTCCAAAACCTTTATCAGACTTGGAATGAATACTGTACCCTATCCCAGTGAGAGAAAAGAGGAGCAAACAACTGATTACAGATTATTTGGAAGCCAAATGCGAGTAGATTTGCCACAATATAATGGGTTGGACAATAAGGTGATGCTGATTGTTACACCTATATTTATATTTTTTCTCAATTGTATTATTTTCGGTACTCAATATTTTTCAGGATTTTGGTTTTTTATATCTGTTAGCTTGCTTACGTTTTTTTGGTTCTGTCCTGTTTTTATTAGCTGCGGAGTCATTGCGGTTTTGTTAAAGCAAAGATTTCCATCGGAAGCTGAATTGGCCAAACGATTGTCGTTCATGATAGTCGCATTACTCATAACCACCGGATTATTCCTATCCGCACTATTCAACATATTCGAGTCAATAGCATATTTTGAATACCGCTTCAACGAGAAGGCCTTTGCTTGGAGTTATCTAGTATTAGGTATCATTAGTATTTTTATCACCTTTTTAATGGAGGGAATTTCCCGGTACAAAGAATGGCAGTTAAACCGACAAGCAACCGAAAAACTGAACCAGGTCTATAAAAAAAGCCAGCTACAAGGTCTAAAGAGTCAGGTAAATCCCCATTTTCTGTTTAACAGTCTAAATTCACTATCCAGTTTAATACAATGCGATAAAGAAATGGCAGAAAGATTTTTGGATGAAATGAGTAAGGTATATTGCTATATGTTGAGCAGTGATGAAGTACAATTGGTGACACTGGATACGGAATTAAAATTTGCCGATTCCTATATGTTTTTGCTGAAAGCGAGGTTTGGCAATGGGTTACAGTTAAAAATGACGGCGTCAGAGGAAGATAAAACCAAATTACTGGCACCACTTACCCTTCAATTACTCATTGAAAGTAAACTTTTTAGTGTTGAATATTCCCACTTTCCCCTCTCTGGTAAGTATCCATAAATTTTTGTTCTTATCAATCAGCAATTGTAATATACTTTTGGATGGGATTGACGTGGAATCGTTGTGTACATGACCAAAACTTTTGTAGCGCAACCCATCATAACGCTGAAGACCCTCGTTTGTAGCGATCCAAATGTATCCATCATCATCTTGGACGGTAGCGTTAACCTGATACGAGTTTAGTCCTGACTCTTCTGTATAATGCGCAAAATTGTACCGCTTTGGTCCGGGAGCCTGCGCAGCCACAACCAATGCATAAACAGAAATCGATATATATAATATTATCGCTTTCAATTGGACTAATTTGGTATATCTAAATTACTAAACTCTATCCGAAATTCAACTCAAAACATACCGCATTCAGTACAGTTCATGTAGGGTTTTATTTAAGGTCGTGCACAACACGTAAAAAGAAAAATTATGTATATAAATTCAACGGATACAGAAACAAAATAAACTAGGTGTTGACAAGAAATCTAGAAGGAAAAAATAGTCTCTAAGTCGGAGGACTTTGCGAAACAGAGCAAAAATAAAAATTCAAAAATAAATCACTTATTAACAGCAATACACAATCGTTTTCGCAAGTATTATTTACTGTAGCACCGACAATTAAATTTTGGGAGACAGTTTGTTTCCATTCGGAGCTTCCAAAATAATATAAAAGAAAACTTGGATTAACTTTTAATGTATTCAAACGAAGTAAAGCCATTCTCCTTCCTAAACAACACTTTAAATCAGCTGGGATTAAGGCATACCTGTCTAAGGTTGCTTCATAAATAAAAACTAAATCATCTTTTTGGGGTAAAACCCTTTTTGTCCATTTAGCAAAGTCTTCTTCTGAAATATGTCTTATTTCTGATAAATCTATACGATTGTCCTCAGAAATATTCCTAATCCCTAAAAATACAGGTCCAGAATTAGAGGATTTAGGCGTAGCATGTGGTCCATCAAATAAATCATGTATTATTTCCTCAACACTATATTTTTTCCATTCCTTCCTTAACATTAATTTTCAAATTTTAAGGTTAAAAAATTCTTCTGAACATCCCTTTCTAATCTTTTAGATTCAGAAAATAGGTCTTCTAAATTGCTTTCAAAGTTTCTCAATTTAGCATCAAACTCCTGTGCAGTAATATCAACATAGTCAATCTTTACCTCAAAATATTGCCCAGCACTAAGGCTATAGTTTTTAGCTTTAATATCGGCATAAGACACCACAACCGATAATTCGTCTTTAGCTTCCTTGACGTTAAAAATGTCTATTATTTGCTGCTCTTCGGTATCGCTTAATACCGTTTTTTGGTTCTTGCCCTCTTTTACTTTGGTACCCAAATTGGAGGCATCAATCAAAATCAAATCCCCTTTATTTGCCTTGTCCAAGAACAAAATACTAACATTGGTACCCGTAGTGGCGAAAATGTTAGATGGCATACTAACTACTCCTGCCAACATTTTACTATCCACCAATTTTTCCCTAATCTTTTTATCTATGCCGCTTTGTGCCGTAATAAAACCAGTGGGAACTACAATGGCAGCCTTCCCTGTTTTATCCCTTAAAGAGTGCATGATATGCTGTATGAACAGCAAATAAATGGCCATTGACTCCTTCTTTTTGGCCGGTACTTTTGGTATGCCCGCAAAAAAGCGTTCTTTATTGGCCTTGCTGTCCAAATCTGCACTATAATCACTAAAATCCAATTTAAACGGCGGGTTGGAAACGATATAATCAAACTGCTCCAATTGTCCGTTCTCCTGCTTATGGTAGGGCGTTAAAATGGTATTTCCCTGAATAATATTCTGTATGGAGTGTACCAGATTGTTCAATATAAGATTCAAACGCAACAAGGCAGATGACTTTTGGGAGATGTCCTGGGAGTAAATGGTACACTTGTCTTCGCCAATGGCGTGGGCCAAATTCATCAATAAGGTACCCGATCCCGCACCCGGATCATAACAGGTTACGTTGTTTACATTTTCATCCGTGACCAAACAGGCGGCCATGATTTTGGCAACGGCATGTGGTGTAAAATACTCCGCATATTTACCACCGCTATTGGAGTTGTAGTCTTTTATCAAATACTCAAATATGGTAGCGAAGAAGTCGAACTTTTGGGTGAAAATATGCTCAAAACTAAAACCCACAAGTTTATTCACTAGTGCCTTGCAAAACGCATCCCTATTATCGGAAACATATTTACTTATGTTTTCAAACAAGACTATTTTTTCACCTCCTTGGGTAAGCACTGAGAAAATATCACTGTTAGCCTTGGCCACATCCATCAACGTCTGGTCAAAAATATCGGCAAACTTTGGTTGATTTTGTTGTTCGAATAAACGAGACAAAAAGTTTTGGGGTGCAATACGGGCCGTATTCTCGTTTATCTGCATGCTCAACAGCTCCAATTCATCATCGGAATACTTCTTTAAGGCGGCGTCAAAGTCTTCTGCTTTGGCTAGAGCTGGCTCTAACTGTTTTAGTTCATAAACATATTTATCGTTCAAGAACTTATATAAAAATACCTGGGTAATGATTTTAAATTCATTTCCGTCATTTCCCAAACCGTAGTTGGCACAAACGCTTTTAAGGTCGTCTATTAGTGCTTTGGTCTGGGTTTCAAATTTTGCTGTGCTTGTCATTATTTTATTTTCCCTGTTTTTTTATTTACTATTATTTCTGTTTAACACGCTAATTACTAAACGGGTTACGGTTTGCATTTCTTCTGGTTTACTTGAAGCAATGAACAACGTTAAACTCGCTAAAGTATCGTTGCTTATAATAGGTTGTTGTTGACTATTGAAAAGCATGTCGTTCTGTTGTAAAAATTTAAGAAAACATGCTGCTGCTATTCGTTTGTTTCCATCTACAAAAGAATGGTTCTTTACCACTAGATATAAGAGCATGGCTGCTTTTTCCTCTAGTGTTGGGTAAAAATCAGCTTCTCCAAATCCTTTTCCAATTTGAGCAATTGAGCTTTGAAAGCTTTTATCTTTTTCCTTACCAAAAACATCCGAATCAAACTCGCTTAACATTTGGTTGATGAGTTCTTGATAATCTGTTAAACTTGGGTAATCTACTTTCTTTATAGTTAATCCTTTGGTGTCTAATTGTTCATGATCATAATCATCTAATAAACTTAAGCCCTTAGTGAAAACTGTAAGCCATTGATTGTCTTCAATTTTTTCTTCAATAGCCCTACTTAAAATATGAATACCATCTTTTAATAACTTTACTTCTTGTTCTTTTTGTTCTAAACGTTTTTGGTTTACCGCATAACCCTGAACCAAATAATCTTTTAATACTTGATTCGCCCATATACGGAATTGTGTACCTCTTTTTGAGTTTACACGATAACCAACAGAAATTATGACATCTAAATTATAATGAACTCTATTTCTAGTTACTGTTCTTTCACCTTCTTGTTGAACTGTTCGGAATTTCCGAACAGTTGCCGTTTCCGTTAATTCACCAGATAAAAAAATATTTTTTATATGCTCACTAATATTAGCTTTACTAGAATTAAAAACTTCTACAATTTGAGCCTGTGTTAACCAAATAGTATCATCTTGAAGATTAACTTGAAGTTGGGTTGCTCCATCATCAGACTGATATATTACGATTTGGTTTTGTTCTTTCATTTTAAATTTTACTTTTCAACTAACGCCAATTTTGCGACAGTTGCTTATTTGGTCCTTACGCAACGTAACCGTTGTATTCGTTCATATATTCTCTAACTATTATACTATTAATGCGTTTTACATCGGTTGTATTGATGTCTATATGTTGTTCTTTTTTAAACTGGTTCACCACCAGGCGCATTACCATTCGTTCCACATAACTCTCATTCTCCAATATTTTAGAGTTTTGCATAATTTCCTTATCTACCGCAGTTTTTAAACCCATTAAGGCATCAAACAATTTACGCTCACTTTCGGTCAAAGGATCCTTTTCGATTAGGCGTTTATGAATGCGGGCATATTTGGCGTCATAATCATATTTCGCTTTTAGCAATTGGTTTTCTCGCTCCAGTTTTTTGGCCTTATCATAAATATCGTTTAAGGCCTTAATATTGGCTTCCATTTCTTCTTTGGTTACCTCACTTAAATTTTTCTTTTTGAACAGTCGTTCCAACTCTTCTTTTAAAGACACAAAAACAGGGTCCTTCTGGTCAAAGTTACCACCCAACATTTCTCTAGTACGCTGCAAGGTGTTTTTTAACTCGTCCGCCAAGACCATTTCTTCTTCCTTCACCTTTGTGAAAGCAAAAATAACATCTTCTAAGGCGGTGTTTAAAATATTATCTGTCCCTACATTATTCTCTAAGGCAATTTTGGTATTGATAAGTGCCAACCTATCATTGGTTAGTCTGGAAAGTACCGATAATTTTCTGAAATCCAGTTTTTCCAGCAATTCAAAATTACCGGAAAGACGAATAAGATTGTATAGTTCTTTCGCATTGTTTAAAGCTTTGGCTATAAGCCGTATTTCGGTACGCTCGTTTATTTCAGAAATCTGCTCCCCGAAAACGGTGGCATTAACGGTATTGAATTTGAAAAGAATATCCTTTATTTCTTCTATCTCCTCCTTTATTTCTTCCGGAGATTTGAAGAGGTTGGAATAATGCTGCATTTCATCCCCTAGTTCCGATTGCAGCTCGTTAAAGTAATCCTGATTGGTCTTATCGAACTCTTTTTGAATATCTGCAAAGTCCACCACAAAACCGTATTTATGATTCTTGTAAGTTCTGTTGACACGGGTAAGGGTTTGCAGCAAATTGTGCGACTTTATTTTACGCCCTATGTAGAGCTTCTTTAGCCGTTTCGCATCAAAACCGGTTAAGAGCATGTTATACACAAACAGGAGATCCAATTTACCGACCTTAAAGTCGGACACCCAGTCTTTACGCTCTTGTTTGGTGCCAATATCATGCAGAATAACCTTAGCAGTTTTAACGTCGCTGGCTTCTTTCTTTTTAGTGGTGTAGGTAATGGGTTCCTCGGCGGCCAGATTCAAATTCGGTTCAGTCTTATCAGCGTAATTCTCCAGAAAGATGTCATACATCATCTTGGCTTGATCCGAAGAGTCACAGACCACCATACCTCCAATGCTATTGTCGTTCATAGCGATTCTTGCTTGCTCCATATCTTTTACAATATAGTCTAGCATGGGTTCCACAAACTTATAGTGGGCAAAGACCTTCTTTTTGTCTGTATTACCCTGGAGTATTTTAATCTCTTCCAAGGTTTTCTGCAGGGCAAGCTTATAATTGGTCTCTATTTCTTCTCGAATCAACCGTAAGGTATAGCCATCCTTTATGGAAAGGTTGTAGTAGTATTTATGGATATAGTCACCAAATAAGGTTTTGGAATTGTATTCCGTTCCCAAAAGGGGGGTGCCGGTTAGTCCAATCTTTATGGAATGGGTATCGGCCAGTTCCAGATTTGCTAAAAAACTGCCTTTAGGGTTATAACTGCGATGCACTTCATCCAAAAAGAATATCCGCTGTACACTTAAGTTGTAATCGTTATTTTTTATAACATCAGGGTCGTCCTTAAACTTCTGAATGTTAACTACGGTAATTTCTGCCTTACCCGAACTATTATGGATTACCTCGGTAGATTTAATGTCTTTAGTAAATGCCTCCCTTGAATCTATTTTATGCACCACAAGTCCACGAGCTGTAAATTCCTTTGCTGCTTGAGTTAATAAATCCAGACGGTCTACTATAAAATAAAACTTAGGGATGATGTTCTTCTTCTGATAATAATCCGTAAGATATTTTACATTGAAAAAAGCCAATGCCGTTTTACCGGAACCTTGGGTGTGCCAAATTATTCCTTTTTTAACTCCTTTCTCTAGCTTTTTTTCGATTGCCTTGGTTGCAAAAAGTTGTGGATAACGCATCACATGCTTTTCCAAACCTTTTTCTTCCTCTACATAAGCAAAAGCATATTGTAAAATGAATTTTAAACGCTCTTTTTGGAATAGGGAAGTGGAAATAGAGTTGGTCGGTGTATTCGGATGTTTATTGGATATATACTCTTGTGAGTTCTTTATGCTCAATAAGTTGGTATCCTTTAGAACAAAGTTCTCCTCGTTCTCTGTGATAGGCTGAAGGATAGCATGTAAGTCAAAAGTTTCTTCTTCCCTGAAATAGTTGAAGCTGGGTTTATAATAGTTGGTGGTACTATAAAAGGCTCCTTCCAACATTTGGGAATCATCGTCACTATACTTCATGTTGTTGGAAAACACCATGAGTTGGGTAAGGTTGATGAACTTTAGGAACTTTTTATTTTGGAAACGCGTTTTCATGCGTCTATGTTCGTCCTGAACTCCATTTCTATTGTTCGGCTTTTTAACTTCTAAAAAAACCAACGGCATACCATTAATCAATAGTATAATATCCGGCCTAAAAGTCTCATCATCTTTTTGATAGGGCAATTCAGTTACTACATGAAAGGAGTTATTCTCCTCAAAGTTTTCGAAGTCGATTAATTTAATTCCCGATTGGTCTATAAGTTTGTTGTAAAAAGCACGACCTAAATCTTCATTTTCCAATGACAAAGTAACTTCATCATATACTTTTTTGATATCGGTCGGAGTTATGCCGAAGTTAATTGCAGCAATTTGCTTTTGAAATATTTCAGTGAATATATTGGTTCCCGCATCCCAGGCACTATCCTTTAAGGACAAGTACTTATACCCCAATTGCATTAAGTGTAAAATGGAAGGGATTTTTACTCTTGAATCTTCGTTAAAAATCATTAGCTAATTTTGGTCGGTATGGAACAGCTAAAGTTAGCACAAATTTTGAATTGAAGGTGAAATCAAACGCCCTTCATTATATACAGCCTATTAAACCCTAGCCCGTTTAAGAAACCCTAAACCTCCAACCAAACCATATCAAACACCATCATTTATTCCATTGCGAAGATCACCCTCTACTCCCATCGGCCGTGAATCTGCAAAAAAGGCTGCCATATCGGTACACTCTGAGCACAAATAGTAGGCTTTTGGTAATCAAACCCTAGGAACATCACACTCATCAACCTCACCTCTTCCGGTTCTTTAACAATTGTTGATTAAAACGGTGTTCCAAAGTCTCATCTGAAAGATCAGGTTCACCCAATAGCCAGGCATCAATCGCATCTTTGTCAAAGAATTTCTGGCGGATGTGGGGATTATTGCCAGTGGGAATGAGCTTAAATTGAGTAAGCTTATAGATTTTGCTCTTGGACAGACCTGTATATAATGCCAAGTCATCTATGTTCATTGTTTTCTTGTTGTGGGCAAGTAACCCCTTAATATCTGATAAAAGGTCTACCACTTTTTCTTGCTCTTCCATAATAGTTATTTTAAGGTTTCCTTCAATTTATGGAAGGAAAAAACCCAAAAAGGAACAATCGAAAACTTTAACTAATAAAATTAAAATTGTTTGTGGAATCAATAAGAATTCGTTGAAATTGGCTAAAATACCGCAATAGTTAATTTTCATCAGTTCCCCTATGGTAGAAAATAAAAGGGCAATTTGTTGTACGTATGTTGTACGGATGAAAAAACAAAAGGCTTCCAATCTCTTGAAAGCCCCGTGTTTACTGGTCGGGATGACAGCATCCGCTAAGCAAGTTCAAGTAATTGATTATCAATATTTTACATTATTTTAATTAATGTAAAATCCCGTTATTGACATGTTAATCAAAAAAGTAACCAGTGAGCTTATAATTATACTCGGTTTTACTACCTCTAAGTTACAAAGAAAATTCAATCTAAAATTAAAAGAATATTATATCATTAAAAAAGGGAGAAAAATTCTGATTAAAATATGGAATTTTTTATAGTTCTCACTGTAGAGTAAAAACTTTAGGCTTTGCCTTCCAAGTAATTTTTAGATAGGAAATAAACGACAGGACAAATGACTATTCGTTGGGCACTATAGTATTTGAGCGACACATATATAGGAGCCTAAAATGAGGTTTGCATATGCTGTCCAAACAATTTTTAACGCCATTTATCAAAACGATTCATGACAGTCTCATTAGCTGTATAAATGTATAATAGGGTCGTTGAGATATACTTTGTAAGTTCCGTAAAAGGTGAATTACCGGAACTATTAAGAGGAAAGACCTATGAAAATCGGAACAAATATTCTTCCAAGATATTTAAATAGTCCCATAAAATAACGTTTTCGGGGACTACTGCAGTTTTAATTTTCAATAGGTGAAAATCTTTTTTCTAACCAATGGCGATTGGCTAACTATTGGAAGAACTATAGCATAGGTAGTTAATAATTAATATATTTACGCCAGATGCAGAAGTACAATCACATAAAAGCATTTTTCTTTTTAGGCCTGTTCAGCTTTATGATGCTGCATCAAGCCTTTCCTCATCTGCATCATCAGCACGAGGATTCTCATTCACATTCAGATATTGCACATACGGGTGGGCACGACCATAACGATGATCATTCCCAAGAAAACACAAATTCACCTCTTGGTTTATTTGGATCCTTTATGGATATGCACGTACACTCCTCGGTGTCAATTGATATTGAAATATTTAAAAGGGATATCGTTGAGGAACAGACCAATATTGGCAAAGAGATTGCCAATGCTGCTTCTGACTATCAAAGGTTTTTAATTGATTATGGGCGATATACCGTACCGCCTATTTATCGTCCACCGAATACTTATTTTAACCCCTATCTCTCACTCCTCGAATCACGAGGCCCCCCATCTTTAGGTTAATCGTTTAGGAATATTTGCCAGAATGGCGCAATAGTCCTTTTTAAAACTTCAGATCTGTCTACCGACAGGCATGATTAAACCTAAAATTCACGAAAAATGTATAAACAAATCGTATTCGCAATTTGCGGATGCCTGTTTTTTGTTGGTGGTTTTTCTCAAACCAAAAATTTGGAGAGATTGCTCAATGAAATAGAACAGAACAATACCGAGTTAAAAGGCTATCAATCCTATATTGAAAGTCAACAGCTCGAAAACAAGAGCGCTAACAATTTGCCGGACCCCCAGCTCACTGGATATTATTTACCATTTGGAGATAATATAACAGACACCTATTCGGAATATCAAATAGCACAATCCTTTGAATTCCCAACAGTATATGCTGCACGTAGTAAATGGAACGATATAAAATCGGTGCAACTCCAATCTGCATATGCCAAGAGGAGACAGGCAATACTATTGAATGCAAAGGAGTTCCTAATAGAACTGGCTTACTTCCAGAGACAAAAAGCCATTGAATCCGAAAGAAGATCCCAAGGTAAACAGGTATATGATCAGATCCAAGAGCTCTATAATAAAGAGCAGGTGGGTATTTTAGATCTGAATAAAGCCAAGATTGCCTGGATTCAGGAACAATTTGTGGTGGAACAGATCGAAAATGATATCCAAATTCTGGTATCCAAACTTAAAACCTTAAATGGCGACAATCCTTTGGATGGACTTTCAACGCAAATCGATTTGCCCGTAGAAATTGGAAGCAAGGACGACCTCTGGCTGGAAAAACTGGCCGAAGACCCTTCCTTACAGGAATTAAAGACAAATGAGGCTGCTTCCTTGCAAAAAATGAAATTGGAGCAAAACAAGGTCTTTCCAAACGTTTCACTGGGCTACAACCATCAGGGTGTTAAAGGGAATTTTAATTCAGGATTTTTTGGTGGACTTACTATCCCATTGTGGAGCAGTAAGAATAAAGTAAAAGCCGCACAGGTAAACCATGAGTATCAGCAATCCAATACCCAAGTAATTACCACTGCCATTAATACGCGATTTGAAGAAGTATTTACACGCTACCAATTAATGCGTTCCAAGTACAGTGAGTATCAAATTACGATGGGCAATTTGGAAAGTGAGAAATTACTTTTTAAAGCATATATGTTGGGCGAATATTCATTTATGGATTATTACGTAGAGCTCCAGTTTTACCGAAATGCATCCGATAAAATGCTGCAAATGGAAAAAGAGTTGCATTTGCTTCAGGCACAATTATTAAGACATCAATTATAAATATTAAGACAAAAACATTATGAAAATTTCTAAAATAGTATTCGCAGTAGCTTTAATTTCAACAGTTGCCCTAACTTCTTGTAGAGACACAAAATCAAAGACAGAAAGTACAGAAGAGCACGGTCATGAACACGATGCAGATGGAGGTCATATGCACGAGGAAACTATAGAGCAGGAAGAGTTCCATGTCGATCAGGACTCTATGGAAAATAAACCTGAAACCCATAAACATGATGATGGTGCTGAACACCACAATCATTAAAATATAAATAATTATAACAAATGAAATATATAATTATAGTGCTTGCCTTTTTGGCTATGTCTTGTAATAACAAGGCAGAAGATGCACATGCACATAATGCCGATGGTAGTCACGTTGGGGAAGAAATTCCCCGCTTGGACCATACGATTTGGACGGACAAAACAGAATTATTTGTTGAGTTTCCGGCACTAATAGTGGGCCAAGGAAGTAGATTCGCCGCTCATTTTACCGAAATGGACAAACACCAGCCTGTTAGGGAAGGTTCGGTAACCGTAAGCTTAATAAAAGATGGGAAGGGCATCAGGAATACGGCAGATGCACCTTCATCACCTGGGATATTTTCACCTGCCATCCAACCCAAAGAAGCAGGGAACTATCAGTTGGTTTTTGAATTAACTACGCCCGGATATTCAGATAAGATCACAATTGATGATGTTACTGTATATGCAAATGTAGATGAAGCCATAAAAGCTTTAGGTACGGCCCAGGATGACGGCAGCATATCGTTTTTAAAAGAACAGGCTTGGAAAATCGACTTTCAGACAGCAGCTGCGGTCAATGGTGAAGTCTATGATATCATCAATTCATCAGGTGTTTGGATGCCTTCTCCAAGCTCGGTAAAGACGCTGGTAGCCAAATCTAACGGTGTCGTGAATTTAGCAGTTGGCAATCTCACGGAAGGTATGCCTGTGAAACGGGGCCAGTTATTGATCGATGTAAGCAGTCAAGGTTTGGCTTCCAATAATTTGAGTACAGAAATTGCCAAGGCACGTTCCAATTTTGAACAAGCAAAGGCAGAATATGAGCGGAAAAAGCAATTGTTCGAATCGAAAATTGTTCCTAAAGCAGAGTTTGAAAAAGTAGAAAGCAATTTCAATATCGCACGATCCAATTATCAAGGCCTTACGGCTGGAGTCTCAGGTGGAGGGAAGCAAATACGGGCACCTTTTGATGGTTACATCACGGCGATAAATGTTGCCAATGGGGATTATGTGGACCAAGGTGCTGCAATGGTAACGGTAGGAACGCATCGATCCAGAATATTAAAATCACAAATTGCGCCTTCTTATGGTCTTACCATGGAGAACGCACAAAGCATTTGGTATCAAACCAAGGAAGGGCTATGGCGAAATGTGGCATCGTCTGGAGGTTCGATCCTCTCCATTGCTAAAGATGTAGATAACAACAGACCGCTAATTTCAGTATTTGCCCAGGTCAATGACGATATTGAAATGCCGGAAGGGAGCTTGACCCAGGTTCAAATTGCAATGGGCAACGCAACCCAAAACACCATGATCCCTATAAATGCTTTGTTGGAAGATTATGGTAGTTATTCCGTTATGGTACAACTTTCGGGAGAAAGTTTTGAAAGACGACCTGTAAAAATTGGTAAGCGCAACGGGGAAAATGTAGAAATACTCCAAGGTCTGGAAATTGGCGAAGTGGTAGTTACCACAGGAGCATATCAGGTTAAAATGGCTTCAATGTCCGGTTCAACACCTGCACACGGTCACGAACATTAAAAAATCGAAGAGAAATGTTAAACAAAATATTATCAATTTCACTTCAAAATAGATTACTCATTCTGTTGGGAGCGGTTGCATTGAGCGTGTTGGGTATTTATTACGCCCGGACAATGAACGTCGATGTATTCCCAGATCTTACGGCACCTACGGTAACGATACTTACCGAGGCGCATGGAATGGAATCTGAAGAAATCGAAAAATTAGTAAGCTATCAGCTGGAGACAGCCTTGAACGGCTCGCCAAATGTTCGAAGAATCCGTTCTTCATCGGCAGCAGGCATATCCATTGTTTGGGTAGAATTTGATTGGGGAACCGATATTTATCGCGCACGCCAAATTGTGAGTGAACGGATCCCAATGGTAAGAGAGAATTTACCTGAAGGAATTGGTGCGCCGACTATGGCTCCTATTTCATCCATTATGGGCGAAATAATGCTTTTGGGCGTCACCTCGGATACTTTGTCCCCAATGGAATTACGGACCCTTTCCGATTGGACGATACGCCCACGGATTAAAGCTATTGGCGGCATTGCCAACGTGGTGGTTATTGGTGGCGATTATAAGCAATACCAAATATTTGCGAATCCTGAAAAGTTGAAACATTATGATGTGAGCCTTTCTGAACTGGTAGAGAAGGTGAAGGAAGCGAACATAAATGCACCGGGTGGTGTAATCAACCAATATGGCAATCAATACATCATCAAAGGAAGTGGTAGAGCGTATGCTCTGGAGGATTTAAAAGAAGCGGTATTAAAACAGGTCAATGGTCAAACTTTAAAAATTAAGGATGTGGCCACGGTACAAATTGGAGCTGCAGATAAGATTGGCGATGGATCATTAAATGCTAAGCCAGCCGTTATTTTAACCATTGCAAAACAACCTGATGTCAACACATTGGAACTGACAGAAAGATTGGATGAAGCAATTGCTGATCTGGAAAAAACTTTGCCAAAAGGGGTAAACATCAAAAGTCAAATCTTTAGACAGTCTGATTTTATCGATGCTTCCATCAGCAATTTGAATCAGACCTTGTTGGAAGGTGCATTTTTTGTAATGATTATCCTTTTCATATTTTTAATGAATTGGAGAACCACTTTAATATCCTTGTTGGCCATTCCTATTTCCTTATTGGTGTCCATAATCATCCTAAAATGGCTGGGGTATACCATTAATACAATGAGCTTGGGCGGGATGGCAATCGCTATTGGCGCCTTGGTGGATGATGCCATTATTGATGTAGAGAATGTCTATAAACGCTTGCGTGAAAATATCAGAAAACCAAAGGCCGAACGCGAGTCTACCTTGACCGTAGTGCGTGTAGCATCGGTAGAAATTAGGAGTTCTATCGTTATTGCAACCTTGATTATCATCGTATCATTTATACCGCTGTTCTTTTTGAGCGGGATGGAAGGTCGTTTATTGCAACCGCTGGGAATAGCTTTTGTAACATCTGTTTTAACTTCATTGATCGTTGCTGTAACGGTAACCCCAATATTATGTTCCTACTTGTTGGATAACGAAAAGCTTTTAACCAAACAAGCAGAGGGCACACGGGTGGAACGTTGGTTACAGAAACATTATGGAAATATATTGGAACGTGCCACAAAAGTTCCAAAAACTGTTATTGGCATAACGGTCATTGCCTTTATGGTTAGTCTTTTAGTTTTAACGCAATTGGGAAGAAGTTTTCTTCCAGAATTCAATGAAGGTTCCTTAGTCATTAGTGTGGTAGGACCACCGGGAATGTCCTTGGAAGAGAGCAACAAAACAGGAAAACTGATAGAGACGGTATTATTGGAGCTGCCCGAAGTTGAAGTAGTTACCCGAAGACAAGGGAGAGCAGAACTGGATGAACATGCACAAGGTGTAAATGCTTCAGAAATTGATGTGCCTTTTGTTCTCGACGGAAAAACCAAGGAAGAATTTTTTGAAGAAGTCCGTACCAAATTAAGCATTGCCCCAGGGGTAAATATTACCTTGGGGCAACCCATCGCGCACCGTATAGACCATATGCTATCAGGTACACGTGCCAATATCGCCATCAAAATTTTTGGTCCGGATCTGCAACGCTTGTTTGAAGTAGGCAAGAGCGTAGAGCAGAACATCAAAGATATTGAAGGCTTGGTAGATGTAGCGGTAGACCAGCAAGTCGAAGTTCCGCAGATACGCATCAAACCTAAACGTCAAATTTTGGCGGCCTATGGAATGACGGTCGGAAATTTGATGGAGCAGGTAGATATTGCTTTTGCCGGTGAAGAGGCGGGTGAAATTTATGAAGGACAACAATATTTCGATCTGGTTGTGCGCTACGAAAAACCATATAGGAACGACATTGAGAACATCAACAAAACGTTGGTAAGCCTTCCAAATGGCGGACACACAATATTGGGAGAATTGGCAACCGTTCAATCCGTGAGCAGTCCGAACACCATTAATCGTGAAGATGTACAACGTAAAATTGTAGTCGCCGCCAATGTACAAGGCAGGGATTTGCGAAGTGCCGTAAATGAAATAAAGGAAGTTGTCGCCAATAATGTAATTATGCCGGAAGGCTACCGGGTGGAATATGGCGGACAGTTTGAAAGCGAGTCCAAAGCATCACAATTACTTATGTTCACTGCAATCATCGCAATAGCTATCATTTTCCTATTATTGTATTATGAATTTAAAGAGGTGAAACTGGCATTTGTAGTATTGATCAATCTGCCTTTGGCCTTAATCGGTGGTATATTGATCGTGTACTTCACTTCCGGAATTATCAGTATCGCAGTGACCATAGGTTTTATTAGCCTTTTCGGTATCGCAACCCGAAATGGAATCCTATTGGTATCCAGATATGAGGATTTGCGAAAGGAAGGTATCCAAGGTTTTGAGCTCATCAAAACAGGGGCATTGGATAGGTTGAACCCTATCTTGATGACGGCTTTTACAACAGGCTTGGCATTAATACCATTGGCCCTTAAAGGAGGCGAACCAGGGAGTGAAATACAAAGCCCCATGGCAGTGGTTATTTTGGGGGGATTGTTATCTGCGACCATTTTAAATTTGGTCGTTATCCCTTGTGTGTATCAGTTGGTATTGAAAAGACCGCCAACGGTTCCCGATACCCCGGAAGTAATATAAATGAAATTAAAAATTTTCTTGGATCAAATACCTGAACCATATCAGACCTTGCGCAACAAATTGTTTGCCAAGGTCTATTTGGCTCGGAGTATTGGCCTAATTTAAGAATCACTGTAGACATTGCATTGATCCAATTAAAATTTTTGGACTTATAACCTTTCTAAGATCAAAACGAAGGTTTTACGGTGGAACAAAACACCTCACCTTTATGGTTTACTTAACCCCGGATTTATTTAGACTTTCGAATAATTTCCAAATCGTTTACTTCAAGGGTCGTTTAAATATACTTTTAAGTTCCGAAAGCCGGCTTTATTACTGAACAAAATCTATCTTAACAAATATTTATATTTAAGTATTTGCTTAATTACGTAAGGTGATATTTTATTGGCCGACAAAAACCTTACTATGAAATGAGTAAAACCGAAAACTGCTCGCAATTCCGAATGAAGATATGTGAACCTGACTGCCGTCAGGCTAGTTTACCTGCCGTAGGCAGGTGCAGCCGAAGTATGACCGTTAAAAAGCAATAAATAGCTACATATGAAACTAGAAATATCCTGTACCCGTAAAGAGGCTGACCATAAGCAGCTCACAAGATGTAAAGAAACCATACAAAACTCATCCTCCGGTTTTCAGGAGATAAGCAGAATATTTGCATTGGCGGGAAGTGAGGTGCGCTTGAAAATTCTTTTCCTTTTAAATATGGAAGAAGAGCTTTGCCCTTGTGATATTGCGGATATACTAGAAATGAGCGCTCCTGCGGTTTCCCAGCATATCCGTAAGATGAAAGATGCAGGGGTCATCCGAATGAGGCGTGATGGCCAAACACTTTATTACTCTTTGGTCAAGGAAAACACCACTGTGTTGAATAATGCCCTCTCAACAATTGACAGCAATCGAAAAATAGCATAATATGGAAACAGGAAAAACTTCGAACAGGGCAGCTTACGCTGGAATATTTACGGCCATAGCTGCATCAATATGTTGTATCACCCCAGTTCTGGCATTGATAGCAGGAACAAGCGGCATTGCATCCACCTTTTCTTGGGTGGAACCGTATCGGCCTTATCTATTCGGCCTAACAATCGTTGTATTGGTTTTTGCCTGGTATCAGAAACTTCGACCAAAAACCCAGGAGGAAATCGACTGTGCTTGTGAGGATGATGCAAAACCATCTTTTTGGCAATCCAAATCCTTCCTATTTATAATTACGGTATTTGCGGGGTTGATGTTAACATTTCCATCCTATTCCCATATTTTTTATTTCAGTCCAGATTCTAGTAAGGAAATCTTATACACGGATCAATCGAAGGTTAAAGAAATAAGGGTAACCATAGCAGGAATGACCTGTGAAGGTTGCGAAGCACATATTGAAAGTGAAGTTAGCAAACTTGATGGAATACTCCATGTTAAGGCAGATTATGAGGCAGCTAATACAATCGTAAAATACGATGAAACCAAGGTGAACCTTGAAGAAATAGAAACCGCCATCCTGAGCACAGGATACAAAATAATTAAATAATGGAAATAAAGTTAGAATCCACAATCACCTGCCCTAAGTGCGGTCATCGAGCAACAGAGAAGATGCCCACAACTGCCTGCCAGTTCTTCTACGAATGTAAAAATTGTAAAACATTGCTAAAGCCAAAAGAAGGCGATTGTTGTGTTTATTGCTCCTATGGAACTGTTGCTTGTCCACCAATTCAGGAAGGGTCAGGTTGCTGTAATTAGCTAAGGAAACTAATCTAACGGTAGTCCCATAAAAGTTTCGTTTTATGGGACAAAATTCCGATCCTCTAAAGTTTATTTAACCCCACGTTCAATTAGACTTTCAAAAAATCCCCAATCGTTTACTTCAAGGGTTGTTTAGATAAGTTATTGGTGCCGCCTCAATGGGAATACTTAAATCTTGCTTCAATTAATAATAAGCCCTTTCTTCCATCAAACAGTATCACATGACAATTGCGTGTTGCGTTATTCGAACCGATTTTTAAAAATCGTTGTCAATCCCTCAAAAACCATCGTTTTTATTAGTTAAAGTTTTACCCAGTTTCTTTTGGGGCTGTTTCCTTCTCTAATTTGAAGGAAACCATAAAGCAAATATCATGGAAGAACAAGAAAAAGTGGTGGACCTCTTAACGGATATCAAGGGCCTACTTTCCCACAACAAGAAAACAATGAACGTGGAAGACCTGGCACTGTATACAGGACTCTCCAAAAGCAAGATCTACAAACTGACCCAACTAAAGTTGATCCCCATGGGCAACAATCCCCATATCCGTCAGAAATTCTTTGACAAAGATGCCATTGACGCTTGGCTATTGGGGGAACCCCATCTTTCTGATGAGACCTTGGAGCACCAGTTCAATGAGTCCCTGTTGAAGAACAGGAAATAATTGAATCCCCATGGTTACGGAAAAATCAGATAGAAATTTTAAAGGAATCTGGATACCGAGATCGATCTACTTGAATTCGGAGGCAAACTGGTATGCAAAGATCTTGTTTTTGGAGATACACAGCTTCACCGAAAATGGGAGGGAATGCTATATGTCTAACAAGCACATCGCTTCATTTCTGCATATTTCCGAACGTCAGGTCAGCAGGTACATATCCGAGCTAAAGAATTTGGGCTGGATAGAAGAAACCTCCTTTAATGGCAGGAAGCGCTATCTGAAAAGTTTGCTGCGTTTCAGTGTCAATACTGGCGAGCCTGACAGGACAAAAGTGTCTGGACAGCCTAGACGTTTCTGTCGGGGCAGCATCGACAAAAGTGTCCAACATAATAAACAAGTTAAAAAACAAGAAACAAAACAATTTACCTTTTTAAAAGAAGAGAAAGAAAATAGAAGTCCAATCTTAGAATAAGCGATATGGAAAAGGGATGGTTAGATCAATTATCGGAAAAACAAACAGCCCGCAAACCGCTATGCAACCTAGAGCTCTTTAAAAAAGTTTTTTTTAAGTCGGCAGTAGAGTTTTACGCCCTTATGGAGCTCCATTTCGAGGTAGACGCTACCAATAAGAACTTCTTAGGGCATTTCTGTAAGTATTGGAACGGTGATCCCAAATTCGAAGTTCTGGATAACATATCGCTTAGAAAAGGATTGTTGGTCTTTGGATCCTACGGAACAGGCAAGACATCGAGCTTTAAGATCATCCAGAACATGTCCAAACAATATCGGATACCTGAATTGTGGTTTCCCATCATCGGGGCACAAGAGGTGGTTGCGAAATACAATGCCGTAAGAAACAAGGACGAGGTAATTGATTATTATTCCAAGGGGACATTTCTCTTCGATGACCTGGGAACTGAAACCGTGGGAAACAATGTGTACCAGTACGGAAAGGAGGAAATATTTGTCCGGATCCTATTGAACCGTTATCGCAACTTTGAAAGTTTGGGCACAAAGACACATGTAACAACCAACCTGAGTTTTGCCCAGATAGAAAACCGGTACGGAACACAAATTTCGGATCGGTTTATCAGAATGTTCAACCAGTTAAAATTGGACGGTCCTAGTCGAAGAAAATAGCTGGTCAAAGAAAAGGAATATTCAATTGGATCAATGTTTTGGTTCTAACAAAGGTATTCCAGACCGAGATGAAACAAAGAAGGGGGAATAGCAAGAGGGTAACGCGCTAAAGCGACGTTACTATGATATTTTGCTTCGCAAGGCCTTTGTTTATAGGGATTGGGTGAGTTTTTAATTTTTATAAGAATCCTGTTCAATGGGTCAAAACCATCGATAGCCCCTAAGAACATTGAAAAAATATGACCCAATGGATAATTTTTATACGATACGGTTTAGACGGAATACCGCCCAACGGTTCAAACGTTTTTCCAAAAAAGTGTCCAACTCCTATTCGGAGTCGATGGAGATGGTCATTAACTTTTTTGAATGGCACGGATTTTTACCATCGGAAAAATTTGAAAAGAGTATTAGCAAGGAAATCCTAAAGAATAGGAGACGAACGGAAGCGGTAATAGCCATTATCCGTGAGATCGAAAAAAATCAGACCAAGCCCACAAAATCAATGCTCGAACTTCTCTTTGAACATTCGCACCAAAAGAAGCCGGAACAAGCACCCTTGCTGATCGGGAGTCATGATCATGACCCGGAAATGGATGTGTTTTATAAAAAGGTAGATCAAGCCTTGATCCTGGAGCGGGAGAACACCAATCTTAAGCGTGGCCTAAAACAAAATAGGGCAGAATTAAAAGCCCTGCTAAACAAGGTGCAATTGGATATAGACCCTAAAGATTTTGAAAAGCTTAAAATTAAGATAGAAAAATAAGTGCACTAGGATAACGCTATTGGATGATATCGAAAAATAAATCCAGTCCCTGCGGAAGTTGAAAAATCGCTGGATTTTTAAACCTCCTCAGGACCACTCATAAAAGCATGGAGCGTAGAAAAAACGCCCAAGCCATTATCCTTGCCAGCGCACAGTTAATTACCATGGACATAAAGAGATATTGTCCCAAATAAACGTAAGCAAATGCGCCCTGCTCGATTTTTGCTTTACCCTTATCTTCCCGAACGCTATAAAAATCGAACAGGATCCAGGCGCAAAGTTCTTGGGTAAGATTTGGGGGGTTAATTTATCCTACCACATGCTACTTACATTTATTCTTTTTTCAATAGCACTTTGATTCTACCTCTCCTTTAAACGCACCATCAAATTCTGCATATCCTCTCCTATCTTCTTTTCGAGTACCCTTGCGTAAATTTGGGTGGTAGACAGTTTGGAATGCCCCAAAAGTTTAGAAACCGTTTCAAGGGGTACTCCATTGGATAGTGTAATTGCAGTGGCAAAGGTGTGCCGTGCAACATGAAATGTCAAGTTTTTTCGAATACCACAGGCCTTGGCAATATCTTTCAAAGTCCGATTGATCATATGATTACTATAAATAGGTAGCAGTTGACCATTGGCCTTAATGTCAGGAATCTCCTTATACTTTTCTATAATTTTCTTTGCTATTGGCAGCAAGGGGATTTTTAAAGGTTCATCGGTCTTCTCCCTTTTGGTAAATAACCAGTCTCCCCCATCACGACCAATGACCAAATGATTTGTCTTCAGTTCCTTTACATCAATATAGGAGAGCCCCGTATAACAGGCAAAAACAAAAAGGTCCTTGATCATCTCATAGCTAGGCTCCTTAAAAGTGGTTTCTTGGATTAGTTTTATCTCCCGTTCTGTTAGAAAATGGCGTTCTGTTTTATTAAATTTAAGTTTAAAGTTGATGAATGGATCCTTGTCCAACCATTCCAATCGTACCCCCAGCCTCGACATCTTTTTCAATCGCTCCATATGCTTCATGGCTCCGTTATTAGCACAGCCCATGCGTGTAGCAGGTTTATATTCCCGTACATACTGCTCAAAATCCACAATAAAACGATAATTCAATTTTTTAAGCGGAATGTCTTCCATCCGATATTCGTCCTCAAGGAATTTTTTTATACACCGCTCCGTACTATAATAATTTTTCATGGTCCCCGGCTTTAGGGAAGTATGCATAGTGGAGTTATGATAGGTAATCAAATCGAGCAAGGTTTTTCCCTCCTCCTCCTCTTCCCCATAATACCTGGCCTTTACCAAGGCAGAAGAAATAACCTTGCCTTCATCTAAAAGTTGACGATGCGCCTCATATAATCCGGCGAAAATCTGATCTAAATAATTGTTCAGTGACAGCACATATTTAGAAAATCCCTTCCCTCTTTTCCGGTTATTATCCCATAAACTGGCTTTTAAATCCCGATTTAAACTGTATTCACACCGTGTTCCACCTACTGTTACACGTGCATATAATTTTAATTTATCGCTTTCTCTATTGTGTTTTCTAGTGAAGAACAAAACATATAATCTACTGTTTTCCAACATGATAGGTAGCTTTAGATTAGTGAAATTAGAAAGTAAAAACACGCAGTAAATACCCTCAGAAGCTACTTCAAGATACGACATTTAGGAGGTATAAAAAATCCCGTATTCAACACGTTTCGGTAGTTTTTAGGTGGTTTCATGTGATTTCTCATGATACCCCTGAAAACGCAAAAAGCTGCTAATCAGTCGATTAACAGCTTAATGCAATTACATGAAAATGTAAAGTCGGGATGACAGGATTTGAACCTGCGACCCCACGCCCCCCAGGCGTGTACGCTACCGGGCTGCGCTACATCCCGAAAATCCGACTGCAAAAATAACAAAGTTCAATGATAATTACCAGAGAATCTGAGGAAAAATTAAGCTTTCTATTGTAACCGACTCAATTTCAACACAAACAATTAAAATAAACCTTGAATATCTTCTCTATTAAAGGCTTATCAGATTCTCTTAAAATCCTAAAATAACCCCTCCTAACCGCCAATTGAATAAAAATACCCAGTTTAAACAATAAACAGAAAATCAAAATTGAAAGGTATTATTTCCCCCTACTATCCTTTTTTATCTTGAAACACACAAGGTTAAGGCAGTCAGGAACAACGAATTAGACTAAATCATAAAGACACCATACAAACTACGGACCTAGCCGCTACCCTATTTATGGGCAAATCAGATTCTAAAGGATTACGACTTGGACAGTGACATAGAAATCAAGGCCCTTTACGGACGAGTTTATTTACGAAACAAATTTTTTGAGAATATAACTGGAAATGAATCCCTTAACCCCATTTTGAATAAACCCATAGAAATTGAGGATGGGATACATAATATTTAAGTTTTCTAAATGAAAGGAGAACCGAATGTCTTGAGATCGAGCATCGATTGAGGAAATTCGAGTATATCTGTCTAACCGGTATCTATATTGCTTCAGAAAAACTAGACAAATACAAAGAGCGATTTAACCATTGGAAATAGGTGTATAATGCTGACGATAGGGATGAAGACCTTATAGTTAGTATAAGCAGTTGAAAAGAATACGGATGGGAATAATGCCTTTAAGGATATGGGGTACTGGTCCAATTGAGATCTATGTGGCTATCTTCATTTATTTCTAATGAGGACGTAATGCGTGAATAAAGAGAAAATATTAGCCTACATTCAACCAATAGACCTCTAGCAGAATCCCAGTTCTAATATGTCCGACTTTGATTGGGACGGTGACCTAGATTTCATTTACCTAAGAGAAAATATCGGGATTTGTCACGAAGTGTCGAGCTTGTCTCTTTATCGCCCACAACTCCCGATATATCCTTTTAGTACTTACATTCTAATTTTTAAACGCTTTTCTATTTTTCGTTTTATAACCGTCAACCGCTTCATAATATCCATTATTCTAGCGTCCTTTTCTTTCTTGTAAATCTCATTTAATCCCAAAATCAATTCTTTAGCCTCTCGAGACAAGGCCACACGATCGCTTGTAGAAAGGGATCTCATTTTTCTTTGTTCAAACTCTAGTGCTCTATCAATTAATTCCATACTATCACAATTTAAATAATTCAGTAATCTTTTATTTTTTGTTTAATTCCATTTGTCGATAAAAAAACTCCATAGGAAGCCAAAATCTATATAACTTGTTCAACTCATTGAATCTCCTTGGCAGTTTATCAATATTTCTAAATTGGAACTCATTATCCCTATTTACCTAAGAATGTAGGAAATACATTTCCTAAAACCCCCAAATTTACAATTGGTTTTGCATCTCTATGTAGTAATTAATTATAATTTAACATAATATCCTATCAATCTAAGTTAAAAATAACTTATATGTCAACTTTTAGGAATTTCAAAAGCCCTCTATTTTAATTAGCTGCCGTTTTAAGATGCCAATCGTTCTATCATCCCTTTAAAAATAAATCCGTGGAATGGTAATACACTATACCAATAGAATCTACCAGCCAAACCCCTTGGTCTAAAAGTTGCGGTCTGTTTTAGAATATTATCTTCAATTTTAAATTCGAGCCAGGCCTCTCCTGGTAATTTCATTTCGGCATATAAAAGCAATTTCCTTTGCGCTCTATCAGCAAAAATAACCCGCCAAAAATCCAAGGCATCTCCTACTTCCAAATCGGTTTCACTTGTTCTTCCTCTACGTAGGCCAATTCCACCCACAAGTTTATCTATATACCCACGAATTTTCCATAAAAAAGTACCATAATACCAGCCTGTAGACCCTCCTATAGCCCATATTTTATCGGTTGTTTTCAGCACATCGGATACTTTTCGTTCTTTATAATCAGTAAAGCAGCCATATTTTGGGACGTTTACATATTTATGGGAATGACCTTTTAATCGGCCACTGCTCACAAATGAATCTTTCCAACTAGAAATAATACTATTCTGTTCTATTTTTTCAAAAGCTAAGGCAACGGCCTCCTTATAAGTCATTGGTGCTACCTTTAATAGTTCATTGATATTACTAGGGCTTCCAACAATCTGTACCCCCATACTATCAACCAAATTAGAAGCCAATTTGTAAGAAGTAGAGGTTACAAAATACAACCAGTAAGAGGACAGCTTGGGGGTCATCACTGGAACCGTTAGTATATAGCGTTTTAATTTCCTCACCTCCGCAAACTGTAATAACATTTGCTTATAGGTTAATATCTCGGGACCAAAAATATCATAGGTCTCATTAAATAATTGCTTATTACCGACAGCTTTGGATAAAAAAGACAAGACATCCCTAACTGCCAAGGGTTGGGTTTTGGTATTCAACCATTTTGGCGCAATCATTACCGGTAATTTTTCTACCAAATCCCTAATAATTTCAAAGGATGAGCTTCCGGAACCCACAATTATTCCAGCTTTAAAAATAGTAAGACCGTAGTGGGGAGAGCTTAAGGAATCCTCAACATTTTTTCTAGACCGAAGGTGTTTGGAAAGCTGTTTTTCGTTGGTAATTCCGCTTAAATACACCACCTGTTTCACCTGTGTACCTTCAATTCTCGCTTTAAAATTAAGTGCACATTCTTCCTCAAGCTTTTCAAAATCACTGGAGGCATTGGACATGGAATGGATTAAATAATAGGCAACCTCAATATCATTGGGAATATTGCTAAGCGTTTCCGGTTTAAGAAAATCAGATTCAATAACCTCAACATGCTCCTCGTCACGAAAACTACTCACACCTCGCAGTTTATCCCGAACTGCACAAACCACATGATGCCCATCCTGCACCAATAACGGAATTAATCGTTTTCCAATATAACCTGTTGCACCTGTAACGAGTATTTTCATGTAAATTTCACTATTCCCTTTATTTAGATATGCTGATGGGCCATTATTACAAGATGAGATAATCTAAAAATCCTGTATACTGGCCCAATACAAGTTCTTGGCGAAATAATAGAAATTAAATATATACAAACCTTAAAGAAACCCATGGCAAAATCACCATTTTTGTTAACCCATACACTCTTTTTTGTAACGCAATTGATTTACACCCAACACTTTCACCTACTTTTATTGTTTTTTGTTTAAAATAGAAAAATGTATATTGTTCTAAAAACGAATCCACCATATACCACAATTAAAGTCATTTTCACAAAAACAAGATTCCTATAATTCCACAATTGGTATTGTCCCTTAGTTTTAAATTTCCCTGCGAACAAGTATTAAAAAGCAAGTACTTGTAGAATTTTATTTCTGAAGGGGTCACAGTGGTAGCTGTTAAAAGTTACCGCTATAAACTTAATAAAGCGCTGCCACACCCCCAGATACGTTAGCAAAATCATAAAGTTTTAAGGATTACCCGTATAAGTAACAAATGTTGCAATTAGGATCTATTGTTTTCGCTATTTTTGATTCTTCAATGAAAATAAACCAATACATATCTGTTTTTCTCCTGATGCTGTTCCTGACAAAATTTCTTGTTGTGGATGCTAAAATGCTTTCCATGATAGCGGAAAATGACCAGGTAGTATACGTGAATCCATTTTGCGAAAAAAATAAACATTTAAATTTCGATTCAGCTGAGTTGATTATAGCCTCATCAATATCCGAAGTCATATATTTGGTGGCCCCATGTGTTACCGCTTTTCAATTTAAGACTTCCCATTGGGCACCAGTAGTATATGAGCCACTCTCTACCGTATTAAATTTTGGTATACCTTTAATTGAAGGTCTTTATCATGGCCAAAATTACCCTCCTCCAAGAGTTGCCTAAAAACATACATTAAATTTCTGGAATCATATTTAGAAATATCCCTATTGGCCATTGATCACAAAATCTATCAAACAATACGGTACACAACTCTATTTTATCACTTTTATTAAAAACTAAATGAAACATAAGATTGAAGTCGATTATCGCTCTATTCAGCTATTGCGAATAACTGTAAGCGGAATATTTTTAATCGCTGGCCTCAACCACCTACTACAGACTGATAAGGTGGTAAACCGAATAGCCTTAGCGAGCTCTAAAAACTTCGCCTATTTTTTTGGCGACCCTACCCTATTGGTCCTATTGTCAGGAATAGTAATGATTCTTGCAGGTGCTGTCTTCCTTATCGGTTACAAGACCAAATGGGCGGCAATACTACTTATTGCCATTCTAATTCCCATTACAATAACGGTTCAAATTGGTCAGACCAGTACTTTAGGCCCCTTATTTAAGAACATAACCATTTTTGGTGGCTTGCTTTTTTTTATTCTTAACGACACCAATAAATTCAATAAAAAAATAAAATTATGAAGATAAAATCCCTGTTGATACTTGTCTGTTTATTTCTAATACTACCCTTGCAAGTAAAGGGCCAGCACAAATTGCCTAATACAAATTATACGGCATTGATAAAAAATAGCAAATCCCTAACGGGCGCGTTAGAAACCGCAGAGGAGCTAATGATCGCTGACCCACAAAATTTCGGAGAATTTCAGATCGTTTTCTGTGGTAAATCTATCCACGAAATTACCGAGGCCAACATCATGGACCCCATTTTAAAACGCATTGGATCTAAGCCCATAAAAGTGATTGCCTGTGGATTTTCTCTTAACAAATTTAAAGTAGACCGCACTAAAATTCCTCAGGAAATCACTACCGTAGAAAACGGAATCTTACATCAGTTCCAACTTTTAAAGAAAGGCTATTTAAACCTAGACCTATAAATTTATTAATCCATAATTATCTAATGTCTCGCATAAAATTGCACGCGAATAAAAAACAAAAACAAATGAAAGCAACATTCTTAAAAACATCATTAATAGTCCTTACCTTAATTTTTAGTGGCACTGTAAACGCTCAAGAAAACAAAGCGAATGACTATGCTGTATTGACTACGAAAATTCAACAATTAAAGCCCATTACCCTTGCTGCTGCCTCCTTGCTAAAGGAAGATGGGAATTTATTCGGGAGTTTCGAAACTATTATCTACGGCAAAGAGGTAGTATCCTTAACTGATAAAAAGTTGATGAAATCCTATTTAATGGAGGCCAAGAAGGCAAATGTTACCCTAGTGGTCTGTAAAATGGCACTGGATCATTATAATGTATCTGTAAAGGATATCCCAAAAGAGTTTAAAGTTGTTCCCAACGCTTTCACCTATTATTTACAACTTCAGAAAAAAGGAGTTATGGGATTAAGCCTTTAATTGAAGTAATACATTACTAAAAGCGCATAATAGCTAAATAAGAAAACATGAACAAAAAAATTAAAAAGGAAATATTGCAATGGGTCGGAATAATTGCAGTGGGTCTTATTCTATATACTACAGGGCTACATACTGAAGTTATTGGATTTGCACAACGCGGAATTTTAGCTACGGGAATAATGAATCCTAATGTGGATAAAAAGGATTTAGCCTCGAACGATACGTCCTACCCGAGTGCAGATTTCGGTTTAAATTTGGTGAATAGCAAAGGAGAATCCTTATCCTTGGAGAAATTTCGAGGAAAAGCCATATTTATCAATGTATGGGCCACTTGGTGTCCGCCATGTATTGCAGAGATGCCCAATATAAATGAATTGTATAATGAGCTTAAGGATGACAATGTTGAGTTTATCATGTTATCTGTTGACGATAGTTTTGAAAAAGCAAAATCCTTTAGCGAAAGGAAAGGATACGATTTTGAAATTTATACGCCAAATGGCCCTCTTCCTCAAATGTACCACTCCAACAGTATCCCCACCACTTATATAATTGATGCCAAGGGAAATTTGGTGTTGACCCATAAAGGAATGGGTAATTATAGCACGAAAAAGTTCACAGAGTTTATGCGCGATTTACAGTAAGCTCGAATTAAAATTAATACGGGAAGTTTGTAAAAAGCTTCCCGTACTAATTTCAACATTATACTTGAATTTGTTTCAACTATTACCGCTCGCAGTTTACCCTAAAAAGGGGAACAACCTTATTTAATGTTTAATGGAATAGGCGCCTTTAATCGCCCTTTTTTTGGAGAGCAATTGTTTCTGATAAAAAGTAATCCGAATACCAAATAACAAAAAGAAACCTCCAACAATCATTTGCAAGGATATGGATTCCTCTAAAAATAACCATGCCAATAGGGATGCAATGACTGCTTGTCCCAATAGACTTACAGAAACCCTAGTTGCCCGCATATATTTGGTGGCATAACTAATTAGCAACCATGCTAAAAGCTGGCAGACTACTCCTTGCACCACCAATACCAACCATCCAGCATTGGAAAAACCTCCAAAAGGTTCCCCAATAAGGTAGCTTAAAACTCCTAATCCAACAGCAGATGACACTACGCTGATGGTTAAAAAAGTGACTACATCCACTTCATTTAAAATCTTTTTACTCAATAACATATAAACAGCGTATAGCATCCCCGATAAAATGGCCAAACAAAAGGCCAGGTCAAAGTCCAAATTAATAAAGGTATTTAGTCCAACCAACAGAATCATTCCGATAATAGCCACAACAGTTCCGATCCAAAAATTGGAAGTTGGCTTGTCCTTTAAAAAGAAAAATGCCCCAATCCCAACCCAAACAGGGGATAAATTGGTAAGGAGTGTTGCTTGTGTAGCTGTAGATTCTTGAATTGCAACGTTCCAAACTGCAACATCGGCCCCAAAAATAACTCCACATAAAATAGCAGAGAACAACAGCTTTTTGGAAGGCATATTAAACTTTTTGGAGATAAGCACATAAGGTACTATGAGCGAAGAAGCTATTGCCATTCTATAAAACGCAGAAATCACCCCTGGGGTAAGGTTCAATTTTACTAAAATGGGGAAAATGGAAATACAGATCACCCCTATCGCCAATGCAATCCTCGCTTTGTTCATCTCTTACTAATAATTGTTTTTATTCGGGCAAAACCTCGGTCTTAAAGAAAACCCTCCGAATCACTATCACATAACATCTGGGCCTTATCGACTCCATTCTATAACATCTACAATATCGACTAAAAAATAATTGACAAAATTAGCGCAATTAGTAGTATCTATATATGCAATTATTTGTTAAATATTCTCCATTTCTTACCAACTTAAATTATTAGATTTCGCTAAAAATAATATTGATTATTAGTTGTTATGGAAGCTAAGCATTTTCTAATTCAAATTTTCTGCTTACCAAAGAAGTGTAAACCATACCAAATCGGTGTACATGAACTCATCCCATATTTTTAGGTTCCACCACTCCCCTATTTGCCAACTTTGATGCAATAACACTTAGTATCAAAATTTGAAGGGCATGGTATAGCATTAACGGCAACAAGATTACTCCCATAGACGTCATATGCCCAAATAAAATTTTAGAAAAAACAGTGCCGTGTACCAAGGATTTTTTGGTGCCACAGAATTGAGCGGCAATTTGATCTTCCTTATTAAATCCAAGTTTTATAGCAGCAAAACCAGTAAGGAAATATACAATAATGAACAATACCAGTACCGCTAGAGAAATAAGCAATAAATCCAATACAGTTACCGATCCAAAAACATTATCCTCAAACGATGCTGCAAAACTTTTATAGATGATTAGCAAAATAATGGCTTTATCAAATAAAGTGAGCTTGCTATTATATTTTTGGGCCCAGTGTCCCCAAAATCGCTGTAAAAAAAGCCCAATAACAACCGGTAGAATGATCTGAAGAATAAGTTTGGCATATATTTCGGTGAAATCAAAATCTACTTGGGTGTCTTGTATAAAAAGCCCCATCCAAAACGGAGTAAGGACTATGCCAATGATTCCGGAAATACTGGCATTAAAAATTGCAGCAGGAACATTTCCCTTGGCCATGGAAACCATTACTACAGAAGATGAAACGGTTGACGGTAAGGCCGCTAAAAAAAAGAATGCCAGCCACAATAATTCTTGCTCCTCAGTTTGCAACATGGGTCTAAAAACCAATACCAATAACGGAAAAAGCAAAAAAGTAGAAACATGTACCAGCACGTGCAACTTCCAATTCTTTAACCCCGCCTTTAATTTATCTGGACTCAATTTTAATCCATAAAAAAAGAAAATCAGGGAGATACCGATATTACTTATGGTATCTATGGGAATTTTACTTTCTTGCGCGCCCCATTGTGGAAAAAAATAGGCAATCCCAACCACCGCCATAATGGACAGGACAAACTTATCGATCTTAATTTTCATGTGTAAATGCCAGTGTTTCTAATGGATATTCCAATTTCACCTTTCAAACCCATCCAAGTGTCGTTAATTTTTAACCTCCATATTTTAAGGGACGATAAAAACCATGGAATTTTTAGGTTACCAATAGTTATCTTTTAAGCTGTCAAAGTTAATAGAAAACAACATAGTAAAATCAATAGTTAGCAAAGGGATGATGTTTCCCTCAAAAATTCGGAACTAATTATTCCTACCCCATACTCTCGATTATACTCCCACTAATGTCCATCCCTATAAAATAAGTAGCCTCCTAATATTTTTTAAAACCCTAGCAAATCCGTAATTTCATCGCGTTATATTCTGAATAAGAAAGCACTGATTAATGGATTTTGTGAAGTATAAAATCGATCTCTGCCCAAATATTAAATAAATACAAATTTCAATTTTATGAATATTATAACATGGAACGTTAACGGTATTAGGGCCGCGGTTAAAAAGGATTTTTTTGAGTCGATTTCTAACCTCGACCCAGACATTCTCTGTTTACAAGAAACCAAAGCTCAGGACCAAGAGGTAGCGGAGGCATTATTACCACTGACTAACTATCAGATAAATATTAATTCTGGGGTAAAAAAAGGATATTCGGGAACAGCATTACTATCCAAGACAACATCTATTAACACGACCCAAGATATGGGTATTGAGGAACACGATATGGAAGGAAGGGTTCAATGTGCAGAATATCCCGATTTCTATGTGGTGAATGTATATGTACCCAATTCAGGGCAAAAATTGGACCGATTGGATTATCGTAAACAGTGGGATGCCGATTTCCTGGCCTATTTAAAGAATTTAGAAAAGACCAAACCGGTAATTGCCTGTGGGGATTTTAATGTGGCCCATAAACCCATCGATTTAAAGAATGACAAGGCTAACTACAACAAAACAGCTGGATATACTCAAGTTGAAATAGACGGTATGGACAATTTCCTAAATTCTGGGTTTCTGGATTCTTTTCGTCTCTTACATCCCGATACGGTTGCCTACACCTATTGGAGTTATAGATTTAAAGCTAGGGAACGAAATACCGGATGGCGAATAGATTACTTTTTGGTAAGCAAGTCTTTAAAAGAAAAAATTAAATCGGTGAAAATATATGGTGAAATATTGGGGTCCGACCATTGTCCAGTAGGTTTGGAGATTGATCTTTAATTAAATACATTGGCCCCATAACAAAATATGGGACCATTTAGAAACTATTCAGAAATAGGTTTTATGTCGTTATTGTTATTCCTTGGCATAGGTAAAGATCATTTTTTTGAATTCCTTGAAATCCATTGTAAACAGATGAATTTGTTCGCGTAAATCCGTGTGTTTTTCAACATATTCTCCCGTAGTGATTCCTTTTTCACCCTTAACCAATCTTGACAAATGTTTTTCATGAGCCATAATATCCTCGGCCAAATAATGAAAAAGAGCATTGTGAACCTTATCTAAATATAGGAGCATTTGTGTTTTTTCAGAATCTTTTCGCTCCTTTTTATCCAATAGATCTGCGAAAAACCTCGACTCGTCATTCCAAAAAGCAATAATATTTAGCCATTCCTTACTTTCTTGGTGAAGGATATCCAAACCTCCCCCAAATATGGAATTGGTCATCTCGTTAACTTCTGTACTTGACATAGAAACTGTATTAAAAGATTAGAATTCTTAATATATCAATATAATTAAAAACTGGGAAAGACACCTTTAACTTAGGAAGCGCATTGCCTTAATATATTCCCCTCCCTTAAATTTAGTGATTAATTTAAAGTAGCCGACTTTAATAGTATAAACTCGCTGATGTTGACTCTATCAATGGCTCCAATAAGTTTTTTTTCTTCAACGACAGGGTAAAAGCCTATTTTCTCCCTACCAATCTGTTCCAACACTTCGGTCATGCTTGTAGAAGCATCCACAGTTTTAAAGCTTTTCTGCATTATTTCCTTCACCAACATAGAGGGGGTATTGGCATATTTAATAATATCTTTATAAGCAACAATTCCCACGATTTCTCCTTTATCCACCACTACAAAGTCCTTTTCCGTACCTGCCAATAAGATATCTACCACTTCCTGTACACAGTTTACCGGACTTAACAAAGTAATGTTGGTAAGGGTGGCTTCCTTTACCAAGTGGTCCTTTAATAAGTAGATTTGTTTCACCATTTGATTCTCCGCATATGCCCCAAAGAAAATAAAGAGCGCAATCAATATTAAGAACGGATTGTAGAAAAGTCCAAGTACAAAAAACATCACAGCAAGGCCCTGACCAATGCCCGAAGCAATTCTAGTAGCCTCCACACGTCCCAATTTATAGGACAACAAAGCCCTTAATACTCGACCGCCATCCATCGGAAACGCGGGAATTAGATTAAAGAACGCCAACATTATATTAGCTATAAAAAGATAAAATAGAAAGTTTTGAAGTGAAGGCTTATAGAGCAATTCCTCTAAAACCGTGGCATTAAGGCTAAAATAATGATTAAGCGGAATTACAAGCGCCAATAAGAAGGCTATAACTATATTTACCGCTGGCCCAGCAAGCGCTACTAGTAATTCTTGCCCCGGTTTTTCGGGCATTTTCTCCAAACTAGCTACACCGCCTATAGGCAATAACAAAATTTTCCTGGTTTTGATATTAAATTTTTTAGCAGTGAGTGCATGACCCAATTCATGGAGTACCACACACCCAAACAAGACCACGATCAGAGCCTCATTAAGGAATATCCTTCCGATATCGGCACCGGCTTGAATCTCGATAAAGGCCACCCATACCAATAAAAGGGTAAATGTCCAATGTACCTCGATTTTAATACCGGAAACAGTTCCTAATTTTAAAGTACCCTTCATCACAAATCACTTTTCCACGAAGATATTTTGAAAGAACATAATTAGCAATGATCTTTGTCATATTTGGTAACGGACCATTTTAAAATCAAAAGGACTCAGGCACAGCACTCTACAACCAATATCACAAAACACCACGCAACCTTAATCCCAGAGCTTTGTTGCCTACCAAGGGCACCTGAATAATATATTTCCGTTCCATTTTTGAAATTAGTCATTTTTTGCAACCCATAGTTGGCATAAGAAACGATTTATATGACAAAAATCATTTTAAAATTTATATTTTTGGCTTATGCAATTCTTTCTCCCTAACAGCAGTATTTTTAATTTGATATCGGAAGGGATTTCCGAGGGTATTATCGTCGTAAATAAAGAGCAGGTTATTGTTGCGGCCAATTCCGCAACAGAAGAAATGTTCTTATATAAAAAGGATCACCTTATAGGGCAATCCTTGGATTTATTAATTCCCCGCAGGTATCATAAAGGCCATGACCAACATGTCACCGAATTTGCACGTCAAAGTAAAAAGCGTCAAATGGGCCGCGGACGGGATCTACATGGTATTCGTAAAAACGGGCAGGAGTTCCCAGTAGAGGTAGGTCTTAATCCGTTTGAAATGAACGGAGAAACCTTCGTCATGGCCCTAATCATAGATATTACCGAACGAAAAATAAAAGAAAAAGAATTAAGTCATTGGTTCCGAATATTTGATGAATCCTTAAACGAAATATATGTTTTCAATGCCCAGTCATTTAATTTTATCAATGTAAACAAAGAGGCACAGCGCAATTTGGGGTATTCCTTAGAGGAATTACAAACCATGACTCCGATTGATATAAAACCGGAGATGGATCGAACCGAATTTTTACAATTGATTGATCCCATACTGTTAGACAAAAACTCGAAGATTAAATTTGAGACCACCCACCAGAGAAAGAATAGAACCATTTACCCTGTAGAAGTAAATCTTCAATTATCCGCAAAGGGTGAAACTGAGGTTTTTGTAGCCATAATCCTTGATATCACAGAACAGAAAAGTTATACAGAAAAACTAGAAAAGAAAGTAGATGAGCGCACCAAACAGCTAACTGAAGCATTAGCCAAAGAAAAAGAACTAAATGAACTAAAAACCAGGTTTCTATCCTTGGTTTCCCACGAATTTAAAACACCTTTGAGCAGTATTCTTACGTCTATCACTTTATTAGGCAAATACACGCAGACAGAACAACAGGAAAAACGGGACAAGCATGTAACCACTATCCGAAATAAAGTAAAATACCTGGATGCAATTCTCAATGACTTCCTTTCCGTGGAAAGATTGGAGTCGGGTAATGAAAATTATAAGTTAGAAACTTTTCCGTTGAGCAAAGTAGTCAACGAAGTGGTATATGACGCCAATATGCTACTTAAAACAGGTCAAAAAATAAATTACCCCGAAGACATTGATGATCTTATTGTCCAATTTGACCCAAAAACCCTAGAATTGGCCTTGTCCAATTTGGTGAACAATGCCATTAAATATTCTCCTGAAAATACGAGCATAGACCTAAAGATCAAGAAGGTAGACAACAATATAGTCATCAATATCATGGATAAGGGTATTGGAATTCCAAAGGAGGAACAAAAGCACATTTTTAATCGTTATTTCAGGGCAGAAAATGCACTATTAACCCAAGGTACTGGGATTGGGCTTAATATAGCTAAACAACATTTAGAAAATTTAGGAGCAAGTCTCGAATTCTCTAGTGAAGAAAACAAGGGATCCAACTTTACCGTAACTATCCCAAAAACACCTATTACCACTATCCAATGAAAAGAATCTTACTAATTGAAGACGACAATGCGCTTCGTGAAAATACCGAAGAATTATTAACACTAGCTGACTATTCCGTCATTACGGCATGTAACGGAAGAATAGGAATCGCAAAGGCCAAGGAGCAACTTCCGGATATTGTTGTTTGTGATATAATGATGCCAGAAATTGACGGGTACGGGGTGTTACAAGAACTATCTTCCGATGAAAATACCAAACAAATTCCTTTTATCTTTCTATCGGCAAAAACCGAAATCAAAGAAATACGCAAAGGGATGGCCATGGGTGCTGATGACTATTTAACAAAACCCTTTGAGGAAGAAGACCTAATTAGCGCCATAGAGAGCAGATTGGCCAAGGTATCACTATTGCAGCGTTCTTCTGAAGTTGGGGTCCTGGCTAAAGATGAGAATAAACCTGAGATACAAACCTTGCCCCAACTTAGAGCCTATTTTCTGGAAAATGGAATATCTGGAACCTCTCTTCCCGGCGAAATTATATATGAAGAGGGAGATAGATCTAATTTTATTTACCTTATCGTAGACGGTGTTGTAAAGTGCCATAGCATGGATCAAGATGGCAAGGAACTAATTACCTCACTATATAGGTCTGATGACTTTTTAGGCATTACTTCGTTTTCAGAGAACGTTTCCTACTTGGAATCGGCAACTGCTATGGAAACAGTAAAAATGATAAGCATATCTAAAAAAGATCTTAAAGCCATCTTGGAAAACAATATGGATATGTCCTTGCAATTTGTAGAACTATTGACTGGAAACATTACCGAAATAAAGGCACAACTGCTACAAATGGCTTATAGTTCCGTGCGAAAAAAAACGGCTCAAACCCTGCTTCAGTTTGCAGAAATAATGGATAAAAATACTGGTGATCCCATTAAAATATCCAGGAACGACCTAGCAAGTGTGGCGGGTATCGCAACTGAAAGCCTAATACGAACACTTTCTGGTTTTAAAAAAGAAGGTCTCATTGCTATTGAAGGACGTAATATTCGAATCAAGGAATTAAAAGCATTACAATTCATTAATTAATTGGGCGGCACTTTTGTAAGGAATTACGCGATATGATGAATATCATAATTCAGGAATCTCCGTATGTATACTTTTATCGCGAAGTATACTTTCAATGAAAAATATTCTAATACCTACAGACTTCTCGGAAAACTCATGGAACGCCTTAAACTATACTATAGAGTTGTTTAAACACGAGACAGTCAATTTCTATTTGCTACATATAGGAGATATTAATCAAACCGATGTAGTTGGAAATTCTTTTGAATTAACCAATAACAAAATTAAAATCGCTACTATTAAGTTAAAACTTAATGGGCTAATGAATCGTATTGATAATTTGCCTAAACGCCAAAAACATCACTTTTTTGCCATGCAAGAGTATGGGAATTTCATTTCCAATATCAGAAAAATAGTAGCAAAAAAAAAAATAGACCTTATTGCCGTTGGTACAAAAGGAGCTTCTGGTCTAAAAACTTCCATTGTAGGCAGTAATACAGGGGAAATCATTACTAAAATAGTATGCAATATATTGGCGGTTCCAGAGAAAGCAAGCATTTGCGTTCCTAAGCACCTAGTATTCCCCACGGATTACAATATTTTCTTCTCCCATCCCATTTTAGAATCCATTACAGGGGTTCTCCAGCTATCCAAATCCAAATTACAAGTACTAAATGTTGTTAGAAACAACGTTAATCTCACCCCTGACCAAGAGTATAATAAGAATTATTTTAAGGAATATTTGGAGGAAACCTTTGAAAATGCATATAGTTTCCATAACACAGCGGACAGCAATATTAAAACTGGCATACAGAAATTTGTCACCGCCAACAAAGCGGATATGGTGGTCATGGTCGCTAAAAATCTAAATTTCCTTCAAAACCTCCTCTTTCATTCTACCATAAAGCAAGTAAGCCTACACACTACCGTTCCCCTATTGATCCTACATGAGAAATAGGATTTAAAATGGTTATAGGTGCTGACGATGGGATATCTTCAGAAGTTAAGTATAGAACGCCTATAAAGTATTTAAACCAATATGGGAATCCTATTACCCCGCACGGCAGATAATAAAAGGATCCTAAAATAACTAATCCCCTAGACTATAAAATGACAGATCCCCATAAAAATTAATTTATGAGGATCTGTATGTATTTACAAATGCTTGTAACCTTAAAGTTACTTAGGCATTCAATAGGTCCTTTAACTCTTTAGCCGCTTTAGCAGGATCTGCCGCTCCGTATATAGCTGCTCCTGCAACTGCTACTATGGCACCAGATTGCTTTACTGCAGTAATACTACCACTATTAACTCCACCAGCAATAGATACTGGTACACCAGCTCTTGCAGCATCATCAATCAATACTTGTATTGAATATCCTTCTTCTGCTTGTTCATCCAAACCTGAATGTAATTCAACAAACTCGGCACCTAATGCGATTGCTTCTTGGGCACGTTTTACTTTGTCTTTTACACCAATTGTATCTACAACAACACCTTTACCATGTTCTTTTGCAGCTTTTACCGCTCCAATAATGGTTGAATCACCTGAAGTTCCCAAAATGGTAACATAATCAGCACCTGCTCCAAAAGCCATATTAGCCTCTAATTCCCCTGCATCAGCAGTTTTAAAATCGGCTAGAACCAATTTATCTGGGAAGGCATCTTTCATCTTTCTAATTCCAGCTAAACCTTCACTTTTAATAAGTGGGGTCCCCAATTCAATAATGTCTATATAAGGAGCCACTTTTGTTGCCAATGCAATTGCATCCTCTATTTTTAAAAAATCGATTGCTACTTGTAATTTTACCATAATATTTATATTTAAATTGTTCTATTTTAATTACTCTTTTGTTATTGATTATTCCATATTGGCATGTCGCTTCCATAATTCTGAAGCTGTACTGCCATCCAATTCCCAAAGGGCTTGTATCAGAGCATCAAAGCTCAATAAAAGCGATTGCTCAAAAAGACTCCCAGCATATTGCTTAGAAACATCTTCGTCTCGTGCCTCTTTTTGTGCTGCAGGTATGGTAACCGTATAATCTGCCAAGGTTGCCAATGGTGAAGCCATACTTGTTGTAAAACAAATGACGCTTGCTCCGATTTTCTTAGCCGATTCTGCAGCCCTTACAATTCCACCGGTTGTACCAGATCCTGATCCTGCTATTAACAAATCACCCTCGATGATAGCTGGAGTTGTAGTTTCACCTACCACATAAACCTTATACCCTAAATGCATTAAACGCATGGCCGAAGCTTTCATCATGAGACCGGTACGTCCTGCACCCATTAAAAAAATAGTATTGGCCTTGTTTATTGCTGGTATCAAAGCAGCAATTTCATTGGATTTAATACTAGCCATCAACTTATGATGCTCATTCATAATGGTTTGCATTGCTGTTGCTACTAATCGCGTCCCCTCTGTTGCTTCAATTGTAAATGTGTTTTCCATAACTTTTTAATTTGAAATCTTTATGACAATCAAACTACGATGCAAAGATACAGCAAGCATCCCCTTCTCTAATTACACAATTTGATAGTTGTGTAGTACAATTTGCCCATTTCTCCAAAAGTGCTGGTATTATTTCCTATTTTTGTGGTACATTTTGGAAACCATCTCTTTTTTAGTCGACTTAAGACCTAAAAAATGACTTCTGTTTTTCAGTTAAAAAACGGTTCTTATGCTTAGTGATAAGGTTTTATATATTAAAAATTTAGGCAATTGTCCACCTGCTTATTTAAATGATCCTGCTAGAAGGGATTTTTATGAAATTGTTTGGTTACGGAACGAGGATGCTCTTCATGTGCCTCAACACGATTTTCAAACCTTAAAAGGAGATTGGATATACTTGATACCTCCCTATCGGGTTCATCAATTAAACAAAGCAGGTAAAAACGGAGTTCTTATTTCCTTTAAACAAGATTTATTGGAAGGAGACTTAAAGGAATTTTTATTAGATGTCTTTAGAATGTTTAATGTCCAAGGAGAGTTCTCATGTATGCAAGTAAATGAAGAGACCTCCAAAGGACTGGAAGATGTATATCAGTTATTGGAAGAGGAATACAATAAGGAGACCATCAATTTAATTATGCTAAAAGCGCTCTTAAAAGTATTTTTATTGAAATTGATACAGTTAAAGGAACAACATTTCACTTTACAGGATATCAATGAAAAGCGAGTATATGAGTTTATGCTGTTACTTGAGGACAATTATCAGGAAAAACGAAATGCTGACTTTTATGCAGAACTACTAGGTATTAGTGCCAAGCGCTTAAACCAAATACTGAAGGATAAATTAGATAAAACAGCTGTTCAAATAATTCATGATCGATTAATACAAGAAGCTAAAAGACAAATTATACATAGCGAAAACACTATTAAAGAAATAGCTTATAACTTAGGGTTTAATGACCACTCTTATTTTAGTCGGTTTTTTAAAACCCATTCCGATCAAACCCCACAAGAATTTCAAAACAACGTGAAAAAGCATGTAATTTCACATGACAACACCTTATATAGTTAAGCTAATTTTATTTAGAGGATTATTTTTTGGTTTGCAAACTTCATAAACACACGGTTAAAACAAAAAATTCGATCACAATTGTGATCGGATTTTTTGTTTTAGGGCTAGTCACCCTTAAAGCCAGTTGACCTTCTACACCTTCAGCCAGCGCAATATCTAGGCTAGACCTGACTATGGAAACGGCAAAAATTTATTTCATAGCCCTATAGCTAAATGTCGGACCGTACAGGATCGCATAAATCTATATCATTTCTAATATTGAGGTATTTAATAGACACAAGGGATACTCATTAAAAAAGCGGAACATAAAATCATACTAAGAAGGAGAAAGCGTATAGCAAAATCACCTTGTTGCAAATTATCACACAATTAAGATGAAAATTGTATTCTTTCTTACAACAGACCTTAAATATTTTAACTATTCGTTAGTTTTGAGGCTTTTTAATAATTTTTAACCAAACGATTAACCAAAATGAAAATAGGTATATTAAAAGAAACTTTGGATGGTGAAAGACGGGTTGCCATTACACCAAACATTGCTAAACAATTAATTGCCTCAGGATTTGAAATTCTTGTGGAGGAAGGTGCGGGTGAGTACTCTTCCTTTAAAGATTCGGATTATACCAATGTTGAGGTAGCTGTAGAAAAGAGAGGAGTCGTTTTCCATGAAGCCGATATACTACTAAAAATCAACCCATTTGACGAGGAAGATTTAAAGTTGGTAGATAAAGGGCAGATTTTAATCAGCAAATTGTACCATAAGTCGAACCCCGAACTTATCCAGGCCATTGCCAATAAAGGCGTCACGGCTTTTTCCATGGATGCCATTCCAAGGATTTCCAGGGCTCAGGATATGGATGTGTTGAGTTCGCAAAACAATCTTGCGGGTTATAAAGCCGTGATTTTGGGAGCCTTTGAAATGACCAAGATCTTCCCTTTAATGATGACATCAGCAGGAACCATAGCCCCCGCAAGAGTATTGATCTACGGTATTGGAGTTGCTGGTTTGCAAGCTATTGCAACTGCCAAGCGCCTAGGGGCTGTAGTAGAAGCCACGGACATAAGATCCGAAACCAAGGAGCAAGCAGAATCCCTTGGGGCAAAATTTATCTCGGTAGACAATGAGGGCGAGGAATCAGAAGGAGGTTATGCCAAGGAAGCCTCAACAGACTACCTGAAAAGACAAAAAGAAGCGGTAAACAAATCCTTGTTCCAAGCAGACTTAGTCATTACCACAGCTAATATTCCCGGTAGAAAAGCACCAATTTTAATTACAGAAGAACAGGTATTGCAAATGAAAAATGGTGCAGTAATCATAGATCTGGCAGCTGCTCAGGGAGGAAACTGTGAAGTTAGTCAGATAAATAAGACCATTGTCAAAAATGGAGTAAAGGTGATTGGCACCAGTATTGATCCACGAAGCGTTTCCACAAATGCCAGTGATTTATATGCGAAAAATATCTACAACTATATTAAACATTTAACCGAAGGGACCAATTTTAAATGGGATTTGGATGAAGAAATTACGGATGAGACCCTGATCGTTCAAAATGGAACTATTAGAAAAAATTAAAATAAATACATGATGAATGAGCTTTGGGAATTTATAGAGAACAATCTACAGATTACGTATATCCTTATCCTAGCGATATTTGTTGGGATAGAGGTAATAAAAAGCATTCCGGCAGTTTTGCATACACCATTGATGTCTGGCGCAAATGCCTTGAGCGGCGTTGTAATAGTGGGAGCTATTTTAGTGATGTTGCATGCAGACCCAACCGATTATGTAGCATTGTCATTGGGCTTCGTTGCAGTGGTCTTAGGAGTCGTAAATGTAGTAGGTGGGTTTGCGGTTACCGATAGAATGTTACAAATGTTTAAAAGAAAAAAATAATGGAGATTTTATTGAATATTATATATCTAATCGCTACCGTTACATTTATAGTTGGTCTAAAAATGTTGGGACACCCAGAAACGGCAAAAAAAGGAAACTTAATTGCCGCCTCCGGTATGGGATTGGCCATTATAGGAACCGTATTTGTTCATGGACAGCAGGTATCGCCTTTAATTTATATCCTTATTGGGGTGGCAATTCTCATCGGCTCCATAATTGGCTGGCTAATCGCAATAAAGGTAGAAATGACGAAAATGCCTGAACTGGTCTCTTTGTTCAATGGTTTTGGTGGTGCCAGTGCAGCACTGATCGGATTGGTGGAATACGGTAAAAATGTAAACCACGCTACTCAGTCTACAACTATAATTTCTGCAATTATAATTGGGGCCATTACTTTTTCCGGTAGTTTAATTGCCTGGGGCAAACTGAATGGTTCACTTAAAAGTGTGGTAAGGATACCCTACTACAACATCATAAACAACATTATAATTATTGGAATTGTCATATTTTCGGCATTTATGGTCACCACTGGCGTAGATAGTCAGCTATTGTTGTATGCCCTATTGGGCTCAGGCCTGATCTATGGAATTCTATTTGTGCTTCCCATTGGCGGCGCAGATATGCCAGTAGTAATCTCTTTATTGAACTCTTTGACGGGTATTGCCGCCGCCATAACAGGGATTTTATATACTAATATGGTGATGCTCGTAGGGGGTATATTAGTCGGTTCTGCTGGTATTATTCTTACGGTAGCCATGTGCAAGGCCATGAATAGGACCTTGGGTTCCGTTATTTTTGGCGCTTTTGGTGGAGCAGCTTTAACTGCAGGTGAGAATAAGGCCTTAGGGTCTATAAAGAGTACCAACCCCAGCGATGCAGCTATAATGATGAATTACTCGAAAAATGTGGTTATTGTTCCTGGATATGGGTTGGCAGTTGCTCAGGCACAACATGTAATTCATGAGCTGGAAGAGTTGCTGACAAAAAAGGGAGTAAATGTAAAATATGCCATCCATCCTGTTGCAGGGCGTATGCCGGGTCATATGAATGTGTTATTGGCCGAATCCAATGTGGAATACAATATGCTGGTTGAAATGGAAGATATTAATCCCCAGTTTAGCAATACCGATATAGTATTGGTTGTTGGAGCGAATGATGTTGTTAACCCAGCAGCACACAACAATCCAGAAAGTCCCATTTACGGTATGCCAATTTTAGATGTGGAAAATGCCAAACATATCATCGTAAACAAACGCGGTATGAACGCAGGTTATGCTGGGATAGAGAATGAATTATTCTATAATTCCAAAACCTCCATGCTTTTCGGCGACGCTAAGGCAGCGTTGACAGATTTGGTGGCCGAATTGAAAAACATGTAATTACAAATCACAACCCCTCTTACTTTAGCCCTCAATAGGTTCAGAATGCTATTTTTAATGTCAAGTTGTGTATCGTTGAAATCCTGAACGTGCAGCTCAATCTTATTCCTCGATAGTTGTTGAATACAATATGTCTAGAAACCCCGTCAGCTATTATTCTATTTAGGTTGTATGTCCAAAATAGTGCCAGCAATATGGCGGGTGCCATTTTCTTGATTAAAATAGTAAACTACTAATACACGGCCATCTTCTAATTGGGTTGGCCATGTATAACCTATATCTGTAGTACCACCATCATCTCGAAGTACAATCTCAGGAGCTGTTGCAAAATCCGTACATTCCGCATTTAGAATTCGGGCACGGATCCCATATGGTTTATGGCGGTATCCATAGGTCAGCAAAACTCTATTATCCTTTAGTCGGAATGCATTTAAAGGATGTCCTTGGAAACCCATGGATTCCCATATAAATGTTTTACCACCATCTGTTGAACGAGAGATGACCGCTTGATCATCAAAATTAGCTGTTCTTAAAAAACCTACAAGATCGCCTTTAGGTGTTTCAATTATAGATGCCTCATTAAATGTTACAATGCTGTCTTTTGCTACTGGAGAAATATAATCCCAGGTAAATCCTTTATCTTTTGAGGCAATAAGATGATTTGAGGTTTTAGTGGGAGTATCATGAGCAGCAACTATCCATAAAATCCTACCATCGTTAGCCTCATATAATGCTCCTCTATTATATGCTGCCAACGGAGCGCCAAATGCATCATTAAATATTTCTGGTTCTATATGTGGTGGATAAATAACATCGCCCCATGTTTTTCCACCATCAGAGGAACGAACCAAATAGCCTCCTAAAAAAGTGACTCCTGAACTAATAACTAATTTAGGTTGCTTTACATTTGAAATACCATCTGGTCTAACAAAAGCCCATCCATAACTTGCACAAAGAAGCGTTCCGTCCTTCAATTGTAACAAACAGGGATCTTGGGACCCTCCAAAAGGATGGGAGTAAATTAATTCGGGATTTTTCGTCCATGATTCCCCATTGTCACTAGAGGTAACCATTACCAAATAACTATTAGGATCTACATGGTTGGATCCAGATTCTCCAAATATTTTACGATCCGGTGCTCGCCGAAAGGACACTAGTACTTCTCCGTCCGGTCGTGTTATTACCGATGGAAATGTCGAGAAAAACAAAGAATCTTTATAGATGACAATATCCTTAATTTTTCGAATACCTAGAGTACTATCTCCCAAAAATTGAGGCTTTTCATTTATTGCAATTAAAGTGCTTTCTGTTTTTACTACTGGACTTGATTTGGTTGAATTCCTATCTGTACATTGCACGGCAAGAACAAATATTAAGCCTAATAAACTGAATGTTAATATTTTATGATGCATAATAATTGTTTATCGAATTTAGTAGTGTCCTAAAAGAGTGGCGCCTACAGTTAGTGTTATTTTAAAACGGTTTTAGTCGTATTTTTCTTGATAAAAAGATATGTTAAATTTGGACACAAACATGGGGAATTACGCTTTATGTTCAAAAAAATCACTCATAACCAATTCATTAGCAAAACCCTATCTAGGTAGCGATAGAAAATTAGTAAATATAACTGCGAGGATCAGTAAGCTGAAAACATCAAAAAAAATGGAAAGGGAGAATCTGCTAAAAAACGCTATTTAACCTTTTATAAAATCAAGTGTTTGAAATTTGAAAGGCATGAAACTACTACCTCAAAAAATCACAATAAAAAATTGCGAAAATTATATGAAGCCGTACTAGACGAAAAATTGAGTCGCACTAATTTTCAGCAAAAAATGCTGTCCAAGGAAATTCTTATCCGGGGTGAAAAATTATTTTGCGAAGGGGCACACAAAGTGCCTTATCTTTATGGTTTCAAGTCAAAAACAGTCGAACTACATACAGAAAAGTTATAATTATTTTCTATTCTTGTTAATGAAAAATCAGTAGCGACAACTTTAATGAAATTTTAAACTAAATAACCATGAAGAAATTAATTCCAATTACAATTTTAGCACTAGCACTTAGTTTGTTTCTTTCTTGTAAAGAAGGGACAAGTAAAGCAAAAGCGGTTACAGAAACAACCGAAAATGAAGTTAAAGAGGTCCAGAATTACGGTGGTTTGGCGCTCTATACGGTTCGAAATGAAATGGGAACAGATGCAAAATCGACCCTCAAAGCTGTTGCAGCTGCAGGTTACAAGAATATAGAATCCGCTGGGTACGCCGATGGAAAGTTCTACAATATGTCTCCTGCGGATTTTAAAAGCTACTTAGCAGAATTGGGCCTAAGCCCTATCAGTGCCCATCAAGGTTCCGTAACCCTAGAAAATGCAGAATCGATGATGGCCGATGTCAAGGCCGCTGGATTTGAATATTTTGTAATTCCGGTACCACCAATGGGACTTTTTAAATTCGATCAAGCAACAAGGAGTATGAGTATGAGCGGTGGGGCAGCCAATTTGGCCAAAATTCTCGACATTTTGGGTGAAAAAGCAAATGCATCGGGTCTGAAATTATTGTACCACAACCACGATTTTGAATTCAAAAAAGACGTGGACGGCATCGTAACTATCGACTATTTATTAGAACATTGCAATCCCGAATTTGTCAACTTTCAGATGGACCTGTATTGGGTAACCAAAGCTGGGGCGGATCCAATCGCTTATTTTGAAAAATATCCGGGACGCTTTAAAATATGGCATGTTAAGGATATGGACGATCAAGGCCGATTTGCTCCTGTTGGAAAAGGTAATATCGATTTTAAACGTATTCTCAATAAAAAAGAATTGTCGGGAATGGAATATTATATGGTGGAGCAGGATATGACCTTTGACGGACTAGAACCTCTTAAGGCCATCAAAATAAGCCATGAAGGTTTGAAGGAAATCGGATTTAAATAGTCCTTTCCAATCCTACACCATTAATTTGTCTTTTGTTAACTTTAGTTTTCCATTTTATATGGTTTGGGATGATTAATTTTTAGTTTTTCCTTTATGGATAACTAATTGCGTGGAATATTCTTATTCTATTTTTACTTGTCCCTCTTGGATGTAATCCAGATTATATTCCCCCCGTTCGTTAAATCCGTCAAATTGGCGCATGATCGACATACGGGGGTAACTATCAAATATATTTCCATACCCCAATACCCTTGGGTCGCCTTGCCGCTTCAGTTCTATTTCAAGTTTCGTTTTTAAGTCCATTCTTATTTCTTCGTACTCAGGTTCTTGGGCAACATTGTTCACACAACCCGGATCTTTTCTAATATCGTATAATTGTTCCGAAGGCCGCTTATCATAGGCTAAATTATAGTGCCTAGGATATTCGGATTGTTGCTCCATTAAAAAAAGTTTTGAAGGGGAGTCATCCACGTCATGAAATCCTGGCCACAATGGCTTAAATCCTTGGGTTGTTGCCTGTGTTTTTTGAGTAAAAGGTACAGGGTCTCCTGCTGGCCAAAGATGAGGCTTAAAATTTCGTACATAAAGGTAGTCCTGGGTTCTAATGGCACGTGCAGGATACCCCAAATTATCCGGTCTGGCATGGGTATGTCTTTCACGACCTGTCAAGACAAATTCACGATGTTTTTTGGGCTGAACGTCAGGAACTGGAATCAATAGTTTTGAAAGGCTTTTACCTGTCATTTCAGGTACTTTTACAACCTTGGCAAGTTCCAAAAAAGTAGGTGCCATATCTATAAGCGCAACCAAGTCTTCCACTACCCTATTCCCTTTCATTTTAGAGGGCCAACAAATGGCCAACGGCACATGGGTACCGTATTCCTGTAAATTGGCCTTTGCAGAAGGGAAAGGCATTCCGTTATCCGCGGTCACTACAATAATCGTATTTTCGAGTTCTCCTTGTTCTTCCAAGAACTGTATCATTTTCCCCAAATGGGCGTCAAACCATTCTATTTCCAAAACATAATCGGCAACATCACTTCTAATCAATTCATGGTCGGGAAGAAATGCTGGCACAGCTGATTCCTCTAAAATCTTTCCGGCCTTTACTCCTGACCCCTCTTCATAAGCCCGATGTGGCTCATGCCCGCCATACCAAAAAAAGAAAGGTTGTCCTTTTTCCTTTTGTCGAAAGAAATCGACGAAGTTTCCATAGTAATCTTTTAAGGCCATACCATTTGCAGGTACAGAACTCATCATCTTTTCATTGAATTCTTGTCCCACAGGGTTTTGTAACCAACCTGCATCTTTCCAGTTACCTGGTCCCCATGGTTTTCCAGTGAATCCAGTTTTATAACCTACACCTGCCAACAAATCCGTAAACACAGGGTGTTTTTTAGGGAAATAGCTGCCATGTGTACCCGCTTCCTCAATTTGCCAAATATTTTTCCCCGTTAGGATAGCCGCTCTGGAGGGGCTGCATTGCGGTGCAGCAACAAATGCATTTGTAAATAAAACACCGTCTTTAGCGACCTTATCAAAAGAAGGTGTTTTTATACCGCTGGTGCCATAGGCCGAAGCATAAGGAAAGGATTGGTCATCGGCTATGGCAAAAAGGATATTTGGCCGATGTTCCTGTTCAGACTCAATTTCCTTTTGGGTTTTGCAACTTATGAATGATATTAAAACAAAAATCAAATATCTTGAAATAGTTACCCCTTGGTTAGTATAGTTTTTCATTTTTGAGTTTTTTATTCTTTAATCCCTGTTTAATTGATTGTTCGGCTCGTTGTTTTTCAAAGTAGGTATTTACGGAATTATTTTTTCCAATTAGGGTCCAAAATGCATTGCGTTTGGGCAGCATTTACCTGAGCATTTGAATACTCAAATTGTAAACCAATTTGAAATAGTTCATAGGATAGTATAACTCCTCGAACCCATTTTCATACCGAATAAACCTGAATTACTCCAATATTACAGTTTAATTATTTCTGCCTTAGGTGGTTATCCTGAAATATTTGTCTATTTGTAACACCATTAAAATACAAATCTACCGGTCCCTCAACATCGGCACCTATTATTATAACCTAGACTTAAATTAGTGCTTGAAAACTCATATATAACTATAAACCTTCCTAATAGTAGCTCTTTTAAAAGATTTAATGGAGGTAGTCCCACTACTTCGATTTTATTTCCAATTGTAATTTTTTCATTTCAGCGGCATATCTATGTCCCATAATAACGATACTTTCAGAATCAAAATGGGTACCATCTTTGGTATTTGTACCTTTTGAACTCACAACTCCTGTTCCTTTTATAAAATCAGGTAATTGCAATATCATTTCATTAAAAGCATGTCTGTCTTCATTTTCATAAAGCTGTCCTGCAATAAATGGGATAGTGGGATCATCAAATTCTTCACGAATTGCATTTATGAGTATTTCGAGACGCCCCAGATACATGTCAAGCCGGAGTGGATCGGAGTCTCCTTCTCCTTGATGCCAGATAACTCCTTTTAACTTTCCATATTTCAGAGATTTATGAGTTTGTTTAATTGCCTCCAGATATAATTTAGTTCCCGGCAACCACTGAACTATTTTTGTTCCCCCTCTTGCATTCATTACAAGCCCAATTTCATTTTTAGGATAATCTGCCGCCATGGATTGTACAAATGAAAAGGCAGGACTTAAACCTTGCATTTTAATATCCTTCCGTACCGTTGAATAGCGATTTAGCGGATTTGATGTGGTACTCCAAGGAATTGTGTCATCTCCCTTAAATAGATAACTATGTTCAATAATAACCTTGTCTTTTTTTCTGATCGTAGCCCTACCTGCCATATTGGATTGACCGATTACTAGATAAATATCCAGATTTTTAGGTGTTTGAGCTGGAATACTATCCCTTTCATATACATCAATCTGAGCAGTTACAAATTGATTTATCTGGAGTAATAATAAAAACAATAGGGTGTTTCTAAAAACGTTCATACGGGTAGGTATTTACTTGAGTTGGCAGTGCCCTTTAATTCTGTTATTTTAATGATTCTTTACATTCCGTTTTTACTGGAGCCTCCATTATCCAATCGGTCATTTGTTTTTTCAAACCCTTAGGGTTTTCATAATTAAAATCCACCCTCTCAATTTTCGCCTTCGAATCCTGACCTTGAACAGGTATTGGCCCTACTAACAGCAGTGCACATATGTTAAACTTTAAGAAATATCTGCTCAGTGTTGTGTGTTTGGTTACTTGATACCTACTCTATATCTTTTAGATAATAGTATTCAAATCAGCAATAAATACTTGTCTTTTGCCTTCTGGAGCACCATTGAAACAGACCTTTTTATAGTTATGGCTCCACACGGGATGGGGGTCTAACTTGTAATGACTACCCGTTTCTCCCTTTTTATAGGCATTGCCGTTATTGCCCACATTCGTGGACACGGAACAAATCATCTGTTCTTCATCTGTATTAAGATCTAACAATCGAATAGGAACCTCATCTTTGGGGGAAGGAATCCATTTTTGTTTGGGATAAGTATCGGCCAGCAAATAAGTTGAATCCGAATTCACACTTGGATGTCCACTACCCATATGCATTTCTGAAAGCACTTTGAAATCGGACCCATCGTATTTAAATTGACAAAACAACATATCTTCGTAGCCCATCCATCGAGGGATACAGTTCATAATAATATGTTCTCCATCTGGATGCCAATTTGGATGGTTGCCTCCTCCTCCAAAACGGGCCTTTTGATTCCATTGGTCTCTAGTAAGGCATTGTTTCAGGTTACTGCCATCAATGTTCAAGGAAAATAGCGATGCATCTCTTCCTTTATCATCCATTAGCCCCCTATAAACCTGTAATATTCGTGTATTCTGCTTGTTGAATTTAGAGTGAAAAAGATACGGAATACTTTTTCTGTAATAGGAACGGTCTTCTTCTGGTCCTTCAACTCTATCAAGAAATTTATCAAAGCCTACCAGTAGTTTTGTTTTATTGGTATCTAAATCAGTCTGCCATAATCCTTCGGTTAGAATATCCGCTTTAGTGAATGTAGCTGGTTTTCCAAATACCTGATCTGGAAGGCCATATCCGTATTGGTGGATATTCATAGTGAGTAGGTTGGGACTTATTATTGATTTTTCATCGGTAGAAATATCGTATTTAGCTCCAGAAAAAGCTTTGGCAGCACCTGTTTCCAAGTCAATACGAACACAGACTGGCTTATTATCAACAAGGTCGTTGCAATAAAGATACCTATCGGATGTTGCTCCCCATTGTACATTGGCACCCAATTGAAAGGACCAAGCCTTGGTCTCATAGACCGTCTGAATAGTCTCGTTTTCAAGATCGATTACACAAACTTCGGCAGTATCTCCCCAAACCGGGGTTCTCCCTTGGTAGGGTAATTTTGTAACCGTTAAAAATCTTTGGCTGGAACTCCATGGCACAACATCATAAAAAGTATGGACATAAAAGCCATCATCAGGTGTTACACAAGTTATGGGAGCTAAGAAACGACCCGGCCTGTACGACTCAAACTTATAGGAGCGTTTAATTCCCTTTTTAGGAACAAAAGACCACAGTCCAGAAGCTAACATAACAGTTGCAAATCCGGCAGAGGTTGTTTTTATAAAGGTACTTCGATTCATGTTTTTCGATTTTACTCTTTTATTTTATATTCATTTAAAATATTTCCGTCAGGATTATAATGTCGAAAAACCAAGGTAGGTTTTCCGTTGATGCGTGAAACCGTTCCTTCTAAAAATCCCCCTACCACATTTAGATAAATATGTTCAGGAAGAAAATTCTCTTGTTCCCAACCGCCAGCATGTGCATCACTTGCTGGACCACAACTAAATTCAAGGACTTCTGTATTAACATCTTTGGATACGTATTGCCAGTGACGATCACCACAAACAGTAACCATATTTTTTTGTTCACCTATAAATTTTCTTAATGCCTCTCCTTCATCCTGAAAACCGATATTCGCATGATTATCCTTTTTGGTTCCCCGATCGGGACCAACAATTGGTGTAGGGCTAATTACAACTTTAAAAGTAGCATCCGATTCAATGACCGTTCTTTTAAACCATTCCATTTGTTCCTTTCCCCATATCGTTTTATCTGGGCCGTCTGGTATAGTATTTTTACTTCTAAAATCGCGCCCCTCAGGCAACCAGATCTGCAAGTCTTTACCCCACCGGATTGTACGATAGGTCTTTTCTCCCATAGGAACCTCATCAAGAAATATTTGTGTGCCTTGGGCATAGGTAAAGTCACCCATAAATTTTGTTCTCATCCCTGGGAAGGCATCATTCATCCAGGTATCATGGTCATCTTTTATAAAATAACTAGATACTTGTCTATGGAATTCAATATTGTTGGGGTAACTATACATTCTTTCCCAGTGCCAACGTGCTAAGTCTTCTGTTTTCCCTAAATCATCGTAGTACACTATATCCCCTGTATGAACAAAAAATTCAGGATCTAATTTCAATGAACTTGGATAAATTTTATATCCAGTATCGCTATCTACATCAGAATATGCCGTACCTGTGGTCACTATAAAATTCACATTGGCAGCAACGTTTTTCGCTGGGGCAGTAGTAAATCCCCCCTCCATTGAGGCACTAATTTTGCTCCCTTCCAACGAACTGGCTTCCACCAACAATTCATATTCCTTTCCAGCAGAAAGATTGGACAAACCAAATTGTGTTGAAAATGAAGCTTTTGGATTCACCGATTGCCACGCCGTTTGCTTCCACTCCCCTACTCCTTTTACCTTATATTTTAAGCGAGCTTTCCCTTGTTTTCCAGGTGTTGCCCCTTGAATTGTTTTTATATTGTATCCTTCTGGAAAATTCACCACTGGGGTGATATCTGGCCTCCCTTTCCGCTCTAGCATTGCCCCTGTTTCTGGATCCTTGTATTTAACACTCGGCATAGGGGCGTTATTTCCAACCCTCGAGGGCGCTTCAGTCAATCGAACCCAAACAATAGCTTCTGATTGAGTGACCTCACCAATTTTTATTCCCGTTCCAAAATAAGGTCCCTTTGATACGTTAGATTGACAAGAGGCCAGGGCCACGAATAATAGTACTATTTTCATCGATTGTTTATAATACATATCCTTGTTTTATGGTCAATTTCGAATTCTATTACAAATTGAAATGACGATTTTCTAAACTTCATTTCATCTCTAAAATACCTTAGGTCCATTTCAGATGCCATGTGTCTGCTGTCTGTTAATTTTCTCTAATTTTTATGCTTCTAAATGAAACTGTATTACCATGGTCTTGTAAGAGTATTCTACCTTCCGGTGCCTGCCCAAACCCTTCATATTTTGAATATTTACTATAAGCGACCAAAGCATTGAACATCTGCGAATGCCTGTCGTATTCCACAACCTTAATGTTATTTAAATAATGTTCAACATGACCATCATGTACAATAATTCGGGCCTTATACCATTTTTCAGGGCTTACGGGACGTTTCTCATTATTCGGTTCGGAATAACTATTTGCTGTTATTAAATCGTAAAGAGAACCTACAGTTCTATTGCCATGAACCCCTTTCTTGGCGTCAGGGTGCAATTTGTCATCAAGGATCTGAAATTCGCAACCTATAGATGAACCTTCGCCTTTATTAAGTGCTGTATCCACAAAATACTTGATCCCACTATTGGCTCCAGGAGTAATTCTAAATTCGAGCTCCAATTCGAAATTCTCGAACCTATCTCTTGTAACGATGTCCCCCCCGTTTCTTGCTTCACCACCTCCGGACTCGAGAACAGAAAGAATGCCATCCTTCATTTCCCAGCCAGACGCAGGAAAATCACTTAATTTAGCACCTTTCCATCCATTGGTAGTCTTGCCGTCCCATAACAAGCGCCAACCCTTTCTGGTCTCGTTTAGGGTCAATTCATTTTTTAAATAACTTATTTCAGTGGCCTGTACAACGACAGGCCATCTTTCATTTTCGACATTTTCCGTCAATATACGGGCACCTCTCCATCTAATTTTTAAGCCTTCTTGTTTCTTATTTTTTATCTTATGAATTTGAAAGGCTACAAAGCCTTCCGCGGTCATATCATCTACCAAGTTTGCCACTTGCACCCCATTTATCCAAGTACGGATGGTGTTTCCAATAGCCTCTATTCGATACGAATTCCATGCACCGTTTTTAAATGCCTCCCGTCCGGGCTCGTTCATGGTAACAGGATAAACCCATCCTCTTCTTGATTGGTCGAAAATACCTCCACTCCATTTGCGATCCGAAGCGTCTATTTCCGCTTGATAACCATATACTTCCCCGTTTACATGGGAATTGCTTCTAAACTGAATTCCCGAATTTAAGCCTACCTCAATTTTAACATCTACTTCTAGAATAAAATCACCATAGGATTTTTTAGTACACAGGTAAGAACTTTCGGTTCCCAGTTTTGAATATCCGATTATTTCATTCCCATCTACCTTATATTCCGCGGAACCTTGCTTGATTTCCCAACCCTCCAAGTTTTTCCCGTTGAACATATTAGTCCAATTTTGTGCATGTATAGAAGCGGCCGAAAAAATCATAGCCAGCAGTAACACCTTGGTTCTCAAATTTTTAGTTATTATTTGTTTAGCCATAATTCTTAAATTATAATGGTTGATTAAAATTTTTAGTTATTCTCTTTAGACATGGATTTTGGAAGTTGTTCGGGTTCACTCCCCCATTTTTTATTGGGTGTATTCCCCATATTCAAATAGAGTTTGCCACCTTTTATCAATTCATCGTGATAAAACCAAGCCTTGTCCAATGATTTACCGTTTAAGGTTGCTGATTGAATGTATCTGTTTTGTGAGGAGTTGTCTTTGGTTTCAATCACAAACTCACCTCCAGGAAAATACTTTTTATTGAGCTTGATGGTTATTTTATCAAAAATTGGACTTCCAATATCGTAACTGGGCCTTAATGCTGCACCGCCCCTCATCTCGAACAATCCTATTTTCATTAAAACGGATAGAGCTCCCATCAAACCTTGGTCTTCATCACCATTATATCCATTTTGGGGGTCAAGATCGCTGAATATTCTTTCCACGACTTCCCGAGTCCAGTACTGTGTTAACCATGGTTTTCCTGCATAATTGAATATAAAACCTACTTGCATTGAAGGTTGGTTGGCATAATTGAGATAGGTATTGTGTAGCGCTTGGTTAACAAAGCGGTCTTTCCTAAATGTTCTTGAAATAAAATCATGAGTATTTCCAATCTCAAATTGCTGATCTAATTTCAGGGCCGCTTTTTCCCTACCACCCATCAAATCAAAAAGACCTTGCATATCATGAGGCACGAACCAAGTAGATTGTGCGGCGGTACTTTCCACAAAACCATGGTGGCTCAAAATAGGATTGAAAGGTTCGATCCAACTACCGTCCAATTCTTTTGGCCTCATCCAACCTGTCTCTTTATCCCATATATTTTTATAATTTTCAGCTCTTTCTGCAAAAATGGTGGCATCATCATTTTTCCCCAAGGCCTTTGCCATTTGGGACAGACACCAATCTTGATAGGCGTATTCTAGGGTTTGGCCCGCTCCCTGATTGTGATAGCCGTCATTCTTATCTGGGTTGGGAAACGGAACATATCCATTGTTAATATAATAGGAGAGACCGCCGCCCAATTCGGTATGGTGTTCATAACCGGCTTTCCCCATAATACCCCCCGGAAGAGCGTTTTTCCGAATCCCCTCATAAGCCTTGTTGACCTCAAATCCACGAATGCCTTTCATATAAGCACTAACAATAAAGGGGGTAGAGGATGCCCCAGTCATTACATAGGTGTAATTCCCTCCGGAAGGACCCCGTGGAATAAGTCCACCGTCATCGTACATCATCAACATAGAGTTCACAAAGCCCTCTGAAACTTCAGGATACACCAAATGCCACAAGGTATTAATGGTCCATTGTGCTCCCCAAAAAGCATCAGAATTATAATGATTGAACTTTGGTTGTCCATTTTTATTCAAGGGTATTTGCCCAATGCGTGGGGATTCTCCGGTCATATCACTATATTTTCCATTAAAATCGCTGATGATTCTCCGCCCCTGCAGAGCGTGCCAAAGATCTGTATAGAAACGGGACTGTTGTTTTTCGGTACCCCCCTCAATTTCGATACGACTCAGCCAACTATTCCATTCATTGAACGCATCGCTCGCAACCTTGTCAAAATCCCAGTGTGGAAGTTCGCTTTGCATATTAAGCCCAGCCTGTTCCGTACTGACATACGATATTGCCACCTTCATTTGCACAGTCTGAGCTTCCTTGCCCTTAAAATTGACATATACCCCACCCTCACTGCCTTCAAACTTTTTCGTATTACCCAAAAGATTGCCGTTCTTCCATGCCTGCATAGTTTCAAAAGGAGTATCAAACAAGATGGTATAATATACATAGGTCGCTCTCGGCCTTCTTCTGGTAGCTCCCATTAATGCATACCCTACAATCTCATTTTTCCCAACTTGTTTGGCAAAACCCATTTCAGTACCGCTTGGCCCTAATAGGGTTCCCAAATCGAGGAGAACATACTTTTCTTTTCCCTCGGGATAGGTATACCTATGAAAACCAACTCGTGTGGTAGCCGTCAGTTCTGCTTTTATTCCATAAGTTTCAAGATCTACGGAATGATATCCCGCCCTGACAACCTCGTTTTCGTGAGAATAACGCGATCCATATTTTTCGGCCCCTAAATGCCCCTTAAAATCACCGGTAACAGGAAGTACTGGAATACCCGACAATTGCCAGGCGTGGATATGGCTAAAAAAGTTTATAGTATCCCTATTGTATCGGTATCCCGAATCCCAGGCACCTCCGACTCCCATATCCGGGCTAAGATTTACCATTCCAAAGGGCCTAGTTGCCGATGAGAAGTAAAACCAGCGTGAATTTGCCGCGTCTAGAAGTGGATATACCAAATCTGCAGGTTGTTTCTTTGTTTGAGCATTCATCTGCACAAAAGCGGCACCAATTACAAGTACCAAAACCATTATTCTTATCTGATATTTCACTTTAGTAATAGTCATCCTAATTATGTTTTATTGTATTTGCACTTAAATTCCCTCCCTATAGTAAATCTATTTGGCAATACTACTGCCCTTGTTTTTAGTTTCGTTTCATTGATAATCATGTCTATCGAAGACATCCTTCAACAATCAAAATTCTATTATTCACTATCCCATCTTTCCTCTTCGGGGGTTTTCCCCAAATCATCCATTAAGCGATAGTATGGTCCCTTAACTTTTTGATTACCCGTTTCCGCATTTGTAGTGTCCAAAAACTTATTTAGTTCAAGTTCCAGTTCCTTTGCTATTTCGGAATGCATTTCAATAATATTCATAGTTTCTCCCAAATCTTCCGCAATATGGAACAGCTCTATTGTAGGTCTATTTTCCTGATCAGTTTTCGAAGGCCAATATTTGACAAGTTTGTATTTATCGTTTTGTATAGCGCTGCGCGGTGGACGGTGGGATCCCTGATGAAATATTAAATATTTGCTGTTCCGCACTACTTTTTCCTCACTTTCATTTAGAAGTAGTGGTGCCATTGTTCCACCATCGATCTCCTTCGGCATTTCTACATCTCCGCCGGCCAGATCGGTGAACGTAGGCAAAAGGTCCAATCCGGTTACGGGTGTCCTACTAACTCTGTTTGCATTGATTCCTGGACCAGAAGCGATGAACGGCACCCTTAAACCACCCTCATAGAAGGAGTGTTTCCCATTTCGCAACGGAATATTTCTTTCATTTTGCGTTGAATAATACGCTTCTACCAATTCTTTATTATGGTCAATTTTAGCTATTTGATTTAACGATAATCGCCCTCCATTGTCTCCCATTAAAAAGATGTAGGTATTGTCCTCAATACCCATAGACTTTACAAAATCCATGATCCTACCAA